>JAGKTT010000031.1 GCA_021153285.1 Bacteroidia bacterium | reverse complement strand
AACGGGTATGGAATCAGCACCAATGAGCGGCCGGAGGCCATTGCAAGCCAGTTTTTCCGCTCAACGGGTCGTTTATGAAAGCGGTCCAGTGTTCTGATGAATACTGAACAACCGGGATTTTACGTTAAGCCCTTCGACACATACTTTTGCGGCTGATCCGTATTTTTTGTCATATATGCATCTGGTGTCAGATAATTTTGTAAATTTACACCAAACTAATGACTTACGATATGCATACTCTTAAGAACGATATCCTGACTGTTCAGGTAAAGGAACACGGTGCTGAGCTGTCAAGCATCAGAAAAGGCTCTACAGAATATCTATGGCAGGCTGATCCCGCTTTCTGGGGAAGGCATTCTCCGGTATTGTTTCCGATTGTAGGAAGCGTATGGGACAAGCGTTACCGTGTGGACGGACAGGAATATGAATTGGGACAGCACGGTTTTGCCCGTGATATGGATTTTACTTTTGTGGAGGGTAATGAGACAGAAGTCAGATACAGACTGGAGTCGTCTGAGGAGACATTGAAGAAATATCCTTATCCTTTCGTTCTTGAAATCGCGTATAAGCTCGAAGGAAACAAGCTATATGTCATCTGGGATGTTCATAACCCTTCTGAGCAGAATATATATTTCCAGATCGGTGCTCATCCGGCATTCTTCTATCCTGATTATGATCCTCAGACTGCTGAGCGTGGTTTCCTTTCATTTGACAGATCCGAAGGTCTGGAGTGCATAAGGATAAAGGAAAAGGGCTGCGTGGATGCTCAGACTAAATATCCTCTCGAGATGCCTCAGGACGGCCTTCTGCCATTGACTCGAGAAACCTTTGATTCGATTGACACCATTATGCTTCAGGATGCGCAGATCGCCCGGGTTACATTGCACAGAAACGATGGTTCTTCCTGGCTGAGCCTCAGCTTTGATGCTCCAGTCGTGGGAATATGGTCTCCACCGGCAAAGAACGCACCTTTCATCTGCCTCGAGCCTTGGTACGGCCGGTGCGACAGAGCAGGATATGAGGGTGATTACCGTGAAAAGGACTGGATAAACTGCCTGGCTCCGGGAGAAAGATTCTCAAGCGTCTATACCATTGAAATAGCATAGTATTTGAGTAACCTGCGTTTAAGTACGATAGTGTAATTTAAACGCAGGTTAATTATGAAAAGTCTGATTCCATTGGCCCTGGCGGCAATTCTGTTTCCTGGCCTGATTTCAGCTCAGGACAAGTCCTTTGACAATTCTCCCATTCCGAGTCTGGACCTTTACCGATATCTGGGAGTGTGGTATGAAATCGCCCGCTTCGATCATAGTTTCGAGCGTGGTATGGACAATGTCACAGCTGAATATCTTCTGAGAGACGATGGTAAGATCGATGTTATCAATTCCGGCTGGAAAAACGGCAGATACAAGGTGGCGGACGGAAAGGCCCGTCAGCCTGATCCAAAGACAGATCCGGCTCATCTTGAGGTGTCTTTCTTCCTCTTTTTCTATAGTCCGTATAATGTGATGATGCTGGATGATGATTATCAGGTGGCTTTGGTAGGAAGCGGCAGTCCTAATTATCTCTGGATATTGTCCCGCACTCCGGCTTTGGATACAAAAGTTCTGAACGCTGTCCTTAAGGAAGCATCAGACAGAGGTTATGATACCTCGAAACTGATCTGGGTGGATCAGGATATGAACAAGGCTACTGTCTTTTGAAAATAAGATTGAGGAATTGTCCCGGTGAGGCTGCAACAGGCTTTTCCGGGGCATATTTCCCTTCGGCTTCAAGCTCCGGCATAAAGCTTTTGGAAACGTAGTCTATAATATATAGGTCGAGAGAATCCGTGTTGTCCGGGAAGAATCTGATGCCGATGAGAGATTCTTTATCTTCGCTCTTCTGTTCTGAAGAAAAATATCTGTTGGTGTTGTCCAGCCAGAAACCCTGCAGTTCAGCTGAGTTTCCTTCGCCCAGATCAAGGCTTAGATGATTTCCTTTTCTGAGATTGGATTTACCGCTGAAGTAATTCTTGAATTCTGATCGAACGGACGGCGTGAGGGTAGTGGCTTCCATATCGAATGTAAGCCAATCTCTCTCATTGAACTTAGGGAACATATCCATTCCAGTGCAGGCATTGTTCCAGAACTTTTCCATAAACAATGAGTCTGTCACGAGGGAGTCAGCTTCCCAGGATCCGTCCAGATGCTTCCACAGGGTGTCAAGAAGGCTTATTTCCAGTTCAGTCGTTTCCCCGGCTCCATATTTTTCTCCGAATGTGAGATTCAGGACAATCTTGTCTTTTTCGTCAGACGGATGCGGATTCAATGATTTGATCTTAAGGATTCCGCCATTCTTTCCGCTTTCGATGAAGAATCTCGAACTGTCTGCAAATTCGAAGTCGACGCCTTCTTCAGCTGTAGTTTTTTCTGTATTGATGTCTAATCTGATTTCTGTCCCGGTCTGCAGTGCCTTCGCCTTGCCGTTATTATCGAATGATTGGAAAGTTATGTCAAGAGAATCACACAACATCTGATACCCCTTTGCAAAAGAGAAGAATGCAATTTTGTCCTGAAGGGTATATTCTGATGTGGTGTATTTTCCTGCGACATATCCTTCCGGCACATCTATGCTGAGGCTTAAAGTGCGTCCTGTACCCAGCTGAAGGGTGGTTACAACGATGGAGTCGACGGGGTTTTCCCCACCGAATACAAACCTGTCACCGGACAACAGGTAGTCGGTTCCGTTCTGAGCTGTTCCGCCTATCCGCACAGGAAAGAATCTTTCCGTACTGTCGGTGATATTGGCGAATGCAAGTCTGAAGACGGCGGTTTCTTCGCGAATTTCCGGAGATGCACTGAAAAACGAAACTGCGGGTTCAAGAGGAAGTTCCTTCTGACAGGAAACAATCGCAGCCGCAAGTGTCAGTATATATATGATTCTTTTCATATTTTCTTGAGAATTAACCCACAAATATAACTATTTGTTGCGATTAATCTTCTGATGAAGCGCATAGATGGCGGAAAAAGTGATATATTTGCATTGATAGCAATAACAAGGGTATGAAACTTTCGGAACTCAGGACGGGGGAGCGTGGCGTGGTCGTTAAGGTCAATGGTCACGGAAGCTTTCGTAAAAGAATAATTGAAATGGGCTTTGTGAAGGGCAGCAAGGTGAAAGTTATCCTTAACGCCCCTCTCAGGGACCCTATTGAATATGAAATCATAGGATACAAGATATCACTTCGTCGCGAAGAGGCGGCTAAGATAGAAGTCATCAGTGAGACCGAGGCAAAGGAACGTCTTTCTGTGCGGGAGGCATTGCCGGCATTGGAGGCAGGTGGCGAGACCTGGCTTGAAAGGGAGATGGGCACATTGGCCGAAGAGCGTCGCAAGGTGATAAAGGTCGCATTGGTGGGAAATCCCAATTGCGGAAAGACCTCCCTTTTCAATATCGCTTCCGGTAGCCACGAGCACGTGGGCAATTACAGCGGAGTTACGGTGGATGCGAAGGAAGGCGTCTTTGAGCACGGAGGATACAGATTCAATCTTGTGGATCTTCCGGGAACATATTCTCTATCGGCATACAGTCCGGAGGAACTTTATGTACGCCGGAATCTTGTGGATGATATGCCTGATGTGGTAGTGAATGTGGTGGACTCTTCGAATCTTCACAGGAATCTTTATCTTACTACCCAACTCATAGATATGAATCTCAGAGTAGTTATGGCTCTGAATATGTATGATGAACTTGAAGCTCGTGGTGATAAGTTGGATATCAAGCAGTTAGGCTATCTTCTCGGTATGCCTGTCGTACCTACGGTCAGCAGGACAGGAGAAGGTATCGATGCCTTGTTTGATACTGTCATACAGATTTATGAGAAATCGGATCCCCATCTGGCCCGTCATATACACATCAATCACGGTGCCGAGCTCGAGCAGAGCATTGACCGCATAAAGCATCTTCTCCAGAAAGACAAGGATATACGTCTGAAATACTCCACACGCTATCTTGCCATCAAATATCTGGAAAATGACAAGGAGATAGAGAAAGTTGTGGATGCCTTGACGGAAAGAGATGAGATAATTGCGGCAAGATATGAAGAACATAAGCGTTTGGAAGGTCTTCTGAAATCAGGTACAGAGTCAGCTCTTGTAGATGCAAAATATGCCTTTGTGGAGGGCGCTCTTGCTGAAACATACACTCAGGGACATAAGAAAAGACATACTCTGACGGATAAGATCGATGGAGTGGTGACAAACCGTTGGCTGGCATTCCCGATCTTCTTTTTCCTGCTCTATATTGTCTTCGAAGGCACTTTTGTCATTGGCGAATATCCTATGCAATGGATAGAATGGCTCGTGGAGAAACTCGGAGCTTTTGTAGCTATGACAATGAACGACGGATGGCTGAAGGATATGGTGGTGGATGGAGTCATCGGCGGTGTGGGAAGCGTGCTGGTGTTCTTGCCTAACATCCTGCTGCTCTATATGTTCATATCTCTTCTGGAAGATTCCGGATATATGGCCCGGGCTGCGTTCATTATGGACAGGCTTATGCATAAGATAGGTCTTCACGGCAAGTCATTCATTCCTATGATAATGGGATTCGGCTGTAATGTACCGGCAATAATGGCTACAAGGACCATCGAGAGCAGAAAGAGCCGTCTGATCACTATGCTTATCATTCCATTGATGTCCTGTGCAGGACGTATGCCGGTATATGTGCTTATTGCTGGAGCTTTCTTCCCAAGGAAAGCCGGTCTGGTGGTTCTGGGGCTGTATGCCTTGGGAATCATCCTTGCCGTCATTGCAGCAAAGGTTATGAGCTTATTCTTCAATGAAGACGATCTTCCTTTCGTTATGGAACTCCCTCCGTACAGGATTCCGACTGGCAGATCGGTATTCAGACATACCTGGGAAAAGGGACGTCAGTATCTGCAGAAGATGAGCGGCATCATATTGATCTGCTCCCTTGCCATCTGGTTCCTCGGTTATTTCCCGAATCACGATGCATACAGCACTCCTCAGGAACAGCAGGAACATTCATTCATCGGTTATGTCGGTAAAGCAATGGAACCTGTGCTTGAACCACTTGGATTCGACTGGAGAATGGGAGTAGGAATTGTAGCCGGAGTCGGAGCCAAGGAGTTGGTCGTGAGTACCTTAGGTGTTATGTATGCTGATGAACAGCCGTTGGAAGAAGATACTTCCGCTGACACCCGCCTCCAGAAAGCCCTCGTCAAGTCTGTCACTCCTGCCGGTGCATTGGCCTTTATGGTATTCATCCTGCTGTATTTTCCTTGCATAGCCACATTCGTAGCCATAAAGAATGAGAGTGGTGGCTGGAAATGGGCTCTGATTACAGCGGTCTATACGATTGTTCTTGCCTGGGTGGCTGCATTCATTACCTTCCAGGTGGCGTCACTTTTTGTGTGATATTCAATTGATAGCGTATTACGAATACCTTCGTGGAAGTCGGAACAGTATAGCCAGCAAGGCACAGACGCCCATAACGAAAGGGTAGTAAAGGTAGCTGATGATGGTGATGGTCGAGACTCCTGTCAATCCTGCAGCCATCAGAAGCTGGGCTCCGTATGGAATGAGTCCCTGGATGAGGCAGGAGAATGTGTCCAGAATGCTGGCTGTCTTACGTGGATTCAGCCCGAAACGTTTGGTGATATCTTTTGCGATATGACCGGTGGTTATGATTGCGATGGTATTGTTCGCTGTGCAGAGATTTGCCAGACTGACAAGTGCCGCAATACTTAGCTCTGCACCTCTCTTTCCTTTTATGCTTCTGGTCAACCCCTTGACAATCAGGTCAATACCTCCGTTTTCCCTGATTACCTCCAGCATACCTCCCGCGAGCATTGTCACGATGATCAGGTCTCCCATCCCGCTGATGCCTCCTCCGATGGATTCAAGATAAGATACCCAGCCAAGGCTGCCTTCTGACATACCGATTACGGCATTCACGATAAGTCCGATGGCGAGTACTGCAGCTACGTTCATCCCTGAAATGGCAAGGGCGATGACCAATATATATGGTGTCAGCCTGATCCATTCTATAGGACCGGACGAAGGAGTTATATCCACAGTCATACCCATAAAGACATACAGAACGGTAACTATCAGTGCGGCTGGACCGACAATTCGGATGTTTGCCTTGAATTTGTCTGCCATCGAGACGCCTTGGGTCCTTGTCGCAGCGATTGTCGTATCGGAGATGAATGACAGATTGTCCCCGAAGAATGAACCTCCTACAATTATCGCTGTGATGAATGCAGGACTGGAAACCATTCCTGAAGCACCTCCTGCAGCAAGTTCTTCGGCAATTCCAGCCGCAATCGGTACCAAGGCAACGATAGTGCCGACGCTGGTGCCGATTGACATTGAAATGAAGCAGGAGGCGATGAACAGTCCTGCGAAGAGCAGTTTCCCTGGCAATATTCTCAGTGCAAGGTTTACAGTAGCGTCGATTGCCCCGATATCCTTGGCAGTGGCGGCGAAAGCTCCTGCCAGAACGAAAATCCATATCATCAGGAGCACATTCTTGTTGCCTGCTCCTTCTGAAAAGACTGCGATTCTCTGCTCCAATGTCTTTCCTCTGCAGATGAGGATAGCGTATATGGATGCGATGAGGAATGCAGCAGATATAGGTATTTTATAGAAGTCGTTTACAATGATGGAAGAAATGAGATAGATGCAGAGAAATACTGGCAGAGGACTGAGTGCCAGCCATCCTCCCATAGGTCTGGAGTCGTATTCTTCCCATTTGCTGCGTACTCCTTGAAAAAGTTCCTTTATATATTTGTCCGGAATGATTCCCATATGAATTCGTTTTGCAGGTGCAAAGATACATAAAATAGACTTATCTTTGCAGAGGATATAGATAGTAGATGTAATGCCAAAGCGTAATAGGGAATTCAGACTGGAAGTGCCTGGAGGAGAGACTACGGTTCTTCTTCATACCTGCTGTGCACCTTGTTCTTCAGCTATAATTGAATGTATGATGAAGAACGGGATAACCCCGGTGATATATTATTGTAATCCGAATATATATCCCCGTGAAGAATATGAAATCCGTAAGAATGAATGCACCAGATATGCCGAGGCATTGGGGCTGGAGATAGTGGATGCTGATTATGACCACGGGAACTGGCTACGTGAGGTGGCCGGAATGGAAAGTGAACCGGAAAGAGGAGGGAGATGTCTCAAGTGCTTCAAGCTCAGGCTTCTGCGTACGGCTCAATTCGCGGCAGAGCGTGGAATAAAGGTCATCTCTACTACACTTGCATCATCCCGCTGGAAGTCTCTTGACCAGATCAATGAGGCTGGCCGTTGGGCCTGTGCAGAAATCCCACCGGATGACAGTGTCATATGGTGGGATCAGAACTGGCGTAAAGGGGGCCTTCAGGAAAGGCGCCTGCAGATCCTGAAGGAATATGATTTCTATAATCAGCTTTACTGCGGTTGTGAGTTCAGTATCAGAAAAGATGATCAGAATACGGGAGAATAGTCCTCTGATTTGACTACGGTGACACAGTGTTCGCTGACAGAAGCTGGAATTTCTTCTCTTGTATAAGCGTGTTTTTCTTCCGCTCCTGAGGCCTTTGGAGAAAGAGTCAGTGTCTTTCCGTCACCGCTTATCGCTACATCGTATTCGCTTCCCCACGCTTGTGAGTCATTATATTTTCCGCTTAAGACGGCTGACTCTTCATCGATCTGCCAACTGCCTTTGTACAGATGGTATGCACCGTCACCGATTTTCTGATAAAGTTCGAATTTCTTGTTTTCAGTGAGGCCAAGATAAATATCTGCGCCCAAAGAGGCATCTGTATAGTGCCATTCTCCTATGATTGCAGCTGCGAGAGTCTCTTCCGGCTGCGGAGACGCTCCCGGTCCTGGATCTGGAGTCGGTGAAGTTTTGTCGCAGCATACAAAGCACATAAGTGCCATTACGGTATATAGTATCTTTTTCATATTGATTCGTTTTTTTATAGCCATCCTCCGTTTTTAGCGGCGTAAGGCCTTGATGCTATTGATATTTCTTTCGAGAATTCCATTCCTCCGATGGAGTCACCGCCTCCGAGCTTGTCGCCTCCGGCTATAGCCTTGACTGAAATCTTTCCAGAACCTACCTTTGTGCAGGTTATTTTCATAATGCCTTTTTCGATGGCAGGTTCTCCTGTTATACCAAGTGCTGCTGCACCCTTGGTGTCTATCTCAAGATAAGTAAGTTCGCCGGCGTGGCCTCCCATATAATCCTTGAGATCCACCTCGATCTCTTCTCCAGTCCTGGCCAATATTGATGGTGTTCCTTCGATCTGCATAAGGAATCTCCACGCATCTACTGCACCTGTTCCCATATTGCCCTTGTATTCGTCAAGGTTCAGAAGGCGGCTTTCTCCTGTTACGTCTTTGGTCTGTTTTGTTCCGGTAAGGTGTGAATTCATATCGTTGGTCGAACTCAGGAGCATAGAGACAAACTGTTCGCGTGTGAATTTCCTGCCAAGTTCCATCGCATATGACATACCGAGGGCCACAACTCCTGAAACGTGAGGACAGGCTTGTGATGTGCCTTGCATATATCCGTACTGTGTATTGCCGCTGTGAGGCATTGTTCCTGTCAGACCGTTAGGGATGGTAGAAAGAATCATTGTGCGTGTAGCCGGTGAGGCAGGATTGGTATAGTAGTCACCTCCTGGAGCTGCGATGTTTGTACCAGGGCCGAAGTTTGTGTATGCGGTAGGAAGGAAATCCGGGGCGAAGGCAGCTACTCCGATGACATCCTTCAATGCACCAGGATATCCGGCTTTATTCCTGCCGTCGTTACCGGTAGAAAATACTACGATGTTGCCTCCTACGGCAGGACAATTGGCATTTGCAGGATCAATGAAGTATTGTAACGCATCGTACTCCACTCCTGCCTGAGCCTTGTAAAGATTGTCGGAGTCATAGTAGAATGTGTCACCGGCCGGAGATCCGAAGGAGCAGGATGCTATGGATGCGCCGTTGTCAGCAGCGTAAATCAGGGCATTTGCAATGGTTTCGACTGTAGGATTCTTGCCTCCCTGGAAAATCTGGCAGGACATAAGTCTGACTCCGTCATTGTTTCCGGTTCCTCCGGCAATGCCTGATATTCCTTTTCCGTTATTGTTTTCCGCACCAATGATGCCCGCTACGTGTGTACCGTGACCAGGAGCGTCCTCTCCTTGCGAGATGGCATCGATGCTGCCGGAGTTCTTGATGAAATTGAAGCCGTTTCTATCATCGATGAATCCGTTTCCGTCATCATCTACACCTCTTTCTCCATTCTTCTCGGCTTCATTCACCCACATACAATCCTTGAGGTCCTCGTGGATCGTGCTGATTCCGCTGTCAATGATAGCTACGACAATATCCGGGCTTCCGGCACATATGGTCCACGCGTCTTTTATGGCGATATCGGCACCGGCAAAAGCTGAAGATGTGATGCTACCGTCATTATGCAAGTTCCACTGTTCGACAAAGAAAGGATCGTCGAATGAGGTTCCGCCGTTTCCGCTTCTGGTCATTGCTCCCTCGTATGGCATCATCTCGGATTTCTCCTGCTTTATTTCCGAGTTGTATTGTAGCTTCTTTACGGATTTCTCTACAGCAAGTATTTCTGCTGCATCCCTGGCTGTCATACCATCGTCGAAAGTCACCTTGTACCAACAGTGAAGATTATGTCTGACTGCTGATTCGCTTGTGATATTTCTGAAAACAGGTTCGAAAGACAGACGCTCATCGGAGTCGGATGCGATATCTTCGATATTACCGTCAATGAAGACAAGTACTGATGATGCGGTGCCGGCGCCTGTTGTGTTTCCGACAAGTTTGGATGCCAGGACTTCATTGCCTATGGCTTCTGCTCTGTTCTTCAGCGAGTCTTCCTTAAGGCAGGACGTGCATATCGCTGCCAGAGCAAGAAGAATGATCAACGGTCTTCTCATATTATTTAAATTTATTCGGTTTTTATTGTCAATTGTGCTTTTTTCACTCCCTTTCCGGTGACTTCCACGCTGATTTCTCCTGGCTGTGAAGAGCTCTGGACAAGAACAGTGAGCTGTCCGCTGAAAAGATGCATCTGAGGCTGCTGGAATGATTCCAGGCAAGTAGGATCACCGTTTGCGATGGCCTTGAAGCTGCCGTTGCCGGTTACCTTTACCTTGACGAGCCTGTTGTCAGTCGGAACAGGATTGCCTTCCTTGTCCGTTAGGCTTACATTGATGTAGCAGAGGTCCTCTCCGTCAGCTTTCAGCACCTTTCTGTCGGGTGTCAGCTTTATTTCAGCCGCCTTTCCAGCCGTACGGATAGATTTCTCAGCAGCAGCCTGTCCTTCTGAGTCATATGCGATTACCTTGATTTCTCCCGGCTCATATGTCACATCGTCCCACATCAGACGGAATCGTTTCATCGCATCTTCGCCAAGACAAGGAACATTGCCGTCAGGCTTTGCAAAAGTCCTGATGCCCTGTGATACTCCGTTTATGAAAAGTTCCGCTGAAGGGTAGGAAGTGTATACGAATACAGGTGTGACCTCTCCTTCACGTCCTTCCCAGTTCCAGTGAGGAAGAATGTGGAGGGTTTCATCGTTTTGATTCCATTGGCTTCTGTAGAGATAGAAACGGTCTTTAGGAATGTATGCCAGATCGACGATGCCGAAAACCGATGAGTGGTTCGGCCAGGCGTCGGTGTCGTATGGAGAAGGCTCTCCGAGATAGTCGAATCCTGTCCATACGAATTGTCCGATGCACCAAGGGTAATCCTCATCTGCCGCGAAATCATTGTCCGGAATATTCGACCACCAGCAGTATTCCGTGTCGTATGAGGATGACTGATGGTCATCGTGCATTATGGCTGCTCCAAGTCTGGCAGGGAAGTGGTATACTCCGCGTGAACTTACTGTGGATGCTGTCTCGCTGCCGAGAATGATTTTCTGTGACAGCAATTCGTATGCAGGGATATATCTGTCTACTTTGTAATTGAATCCCACTATATCAAGCTGCTCTGCGAATCCGTTGAGGATCACTGCATTATATTGATCCATTCCGCAGGTGACCGGCCTTGTCGGGTCTTCGCGATGGCATAGCCCCTGAAGCCAGGCAGCCACTTCGACCCCCTCCTGTTTCCATTGTGAAGGCACCTCGTTTCCTATACTCCACATCACTACGGAAGGATTGTTACGGAAATGGTGGAGCATATTGATCATATCCCTTTCAGCCCATATGCGCCCGTCTCCGCTGTCCTGGTTGAAGAATCTGTGGTAGCCGTTTTCGCATTTGGCGATGTCCCATTCGTCGAAATTCTCGCACATCACCATAAAGCCCATTTCGTCGCAGAGCTCGATCAGTTCTTCTGCCGGCATATTGTGCGAGGTGCGGATGGCGTCGCAGCCCATATCCTTCAGAATAGTGAGCTGACGGCGGATCGCTGCCTTGTTTACTGCTGCTCCGAGAGGACCGAGGTCGTGATGAAGACAGACTCCGCGGAACTTACGGCTCTCGCCGTTGAGGAAGAAGCCTTTGTCCGGGACAATCTCGATGCTTCTGAATCCGAACCGGGTCCATTTCGTGTCCTGCAGCTGAGTTCCGTGGGTAATGCAGACTGCCGGCCTGTCCATATTCCAGTCTGTATCAATGGATCCGCCAAGATAGATCTCCGTGCAGGCGTGATACAGGTTCGGATGCTCCGGTGACCAGAGAACAGGTGTATTGACAATGATGTTCTGCTCAATTTCTCCATTGAAAAGCGGCCTTGTATCAGTTGACAGGGCTATTACATTCATATTTTCACTGTCAATGATCTTTGTCCTGACAGTGATGACGCTTCCGTCTTCCACTCCCTCGACCTTGGTCTTTATATTGACTGTAGCATAGTCTTTTTCAATATGTGGAGTGGTTACATAAGTTCCCCAGACAGGAATATGGACCTGCGGAAGGGTTATATGGCGGACCTTTCTGTAAAGTCCTGCACCCGGATACCAGCGTGAAGACTGAGGACGGTTCTCCAGAAGTACAGTCACTTCATTTGTTCCGGCCTTAAGCTGCGCGGTTATGTCGCAATGGAAAGAATTGTATCCGTATGGCCAGAAGCAGACTTCCTCACCGTTTACAAGCACCTGCGCTTCGCTCATCGCTCCGTCGAACATAAGGATGTGGCGGCGGCCGTCCATTTCTGCCTCGCTGATTTCCAGGGTGCGTCTGTATGTCCCCTTACCCATATAAGGAAGACCTCCTGTACGTCCGGTCTTTTCAGTAGCGATATCCTCTCCGTTCTGTACCACAGCAACGGTCTGAAGGTCATTTGCTTTGTCGAAAGGACCGTAGATGGCCCAATCGTGAGGTACGGAAACCGCTTCCCACCCTTCTGCGGCTTCGATATCGTGACCTTTGCGGAACTCCCAGTCTTTCAATATGGTTTCGCTTCTCTGGGATTGGGCGGAAGAGGTTATGACGGCAGATAATGCTGCAATTGTGCTCAGAATCTTTTTCAGCATAGTTAACATTGATTGTCAATCTTACAAATGTAGCAATTTTTTAGTAATTTTGTCTGAGATTTGATGGTGATTATGAAAAGACTTGCTTTTTATTTGTGTCTGCTTTTTGCTGTTTCCTGCACTTCCGGTTATGAGAGTGTCTATGAGCAGGAACTCATCCGTATCGATAAGGCCCTGGAGCGTGCTGACGAATATGTGCATATGAAGCAGCAGAAGATCAGTACAATCGAGAATATGCTGAATTCACGAGGAGTGACTCCGCTCCAGCAGTATCATATATACAGACAGCTTTTCCTTGAGTATCAGCCGTTTCAGTTTGATAAGGCCAAGGAAACCTTGGAATATCAGCTCGTTATAGCAAAGCAGATTGCAAATGATTCGCTCCTGCATTGCACTATGCTGGATATGGCGATGCTCCATACGACTGCCGGCTTTTATCTCGAAGCTGACGAAATCTTTGCTCAGATAGATACAGCATCCCTTACTCTGGATCAGAAGGTGTGCTGGTATGATGCCCGTCAGAAGTTTCTGCACGATTACAAGGAATATGTGAGCACTTCCAGCATTGAGGTACCTGATGCTTCTCAGATTACCCGTTATCAGGACCGTATCCTGGAAATTACATCTGGTGATCTTCCTTTGAACAGACATATCCGTATCCTCAGGATAATCGAAAGCAGAGATTTTGAAAAGGCTTATAAGGAGAATCTCGAGTTTATTGCAAGTCTGGACAAGACATCGCGCGATTATGCTGTCCAGACTTATTGGCAAGGATATATATGTGATAATCTGAACCGTACGGACGAATTGATTCATTGGTGGACAGAATCTGCACTCTGTGACATCCAGGGTGCGATCAAGGATAATGCATCTCTATGCTCGATAGCGATAAAACTGACTGATCCTCAGGATACTGACAGAGCGTTTAAGTACATCAGTATATCTCTGGATGATGCTCTTTTCTATAATGCAAAACTTCGTAAGGTGCAGATTGCTTCCACTCTTCCGTGGATACTAAAGACATATACCGACAGCAAGGATATCCAGAACAGGTACAGGACCAGATATCTTATATTGACAACTTGCATAGCATTGCTTCTTTTGGTTTTCTGTGTGGTTGCCGTCCGCCTTTATGTAAAAGGACGTAAGAATGCTGAAGAAATTGAATCCAAGAATCTTCAGCTTGCAGAATATTATAATTCAGTGATAGATGCTGAGGAGAATCTGAAACAGACCAATCTCGACCTGATAGAGGCCAATGCCGCCAAGGAAGAGTACCTAGGCCTTTTCCTTTCAATGTGCTCCGGCTATCTTGACAAGCTGAAGAAAAACCTTACTCGTGACCAGTTCGATGCCGAGCTCAAGAATTTCTACAAGACATTCGATACGTCCTTCCTCTCACTCTATCCTACCTTTGTGGAGGAGTTCAATATGTTGCTTAAAGAGGATTGCAGAATTCGTCTTAAAGATGGTGAACTGCTCAGTACCGAGCTCCGTATCTTTGCTCTGATCAAGCTCGGAATCACTCAATCTTCGCACATCGCATCTCTTCTGAGGTACTCGGTAAACACCATTTACAACTACAGGGCGCAGGTGAAGAATGCTGCTCTGGAAAACCGTGAAAATTTCGAGGAAACGGTAAGAAAAATAGGCTCAAAACGCTAAAAAATCCACTTTTAAGATATTGTCTCTGTAAAGCCAATGCTCAAATAATCAATTTATTAGAGTATTGGCTTTACTACTTTTATCCACTTTGACCGAATTTGCTCCTTCAAAGTCGTGTTTTTTGTCCACTTTTTTACCTTGGTTAAGTGTTGTAAGTTATTGAAGCAAAGTTGTTTACCTGCTTTTAATCCACTAAATGAAACCAAATCTCAGGATATGTGGCAGAAGTGAATGAAAAAATGCATAAATTTGAGAACACGAACTTTCGGATTCGTTCACACTTTTAACTAACACATAAACACTAACCAAATGAAACACCTAGCTTATCGAATCGCCCTTATCTTAGCGATAATGGGTCTGAGCTGCGCCAATGCGTTTGCTCAGCAAGTGAAAGGTACAGTCATGGATTCAACCGGCGAGCCGGTTATCGGAGCCGCTGTAATGGTGGAAGGTACTTCTATTGGTACCACCGTTGACCTTGACGGAAATTTCGTTCTCACAGAGGCCATCCCTTCGGATGCCGTCCTCGTCGTGACTTCCATCGGTTACAAGACAGCCCGCGTACCAGTAGGGGGGGGCAGCTTTAACATCGTTCTGGAAGAAGACACAACAATGCTTGAAGAGACAGTTGTAGTCGGATACGGCGTTCAGAAAAAGAGCGTCGTGACCGCGGCAATTTCTTCAATCACTTCAGAAGATCTCAAGAAGACTGCAGCGACTCGCATCGACAATCTTCTTCAGGGTATGACTTCCGGTGTGACTGTAACTTCGACTTCCGGTGCTCCAGATTCAGGATCTCAGATCCGTATCCGTGGTATCGGTACCATTAATGATTCTAATCCTATGTATATCGTAGACGGTATGCCTGTAGGAGGTATCGACTACCTGAATCCTAATGATATCGAGCGTATCGAGGTCCTTAAGGATGCCGCTTCAGGTGCAGTTTATGGTGCTCGTGCAGCAAACGGTGTCATCCTCGTGACAACACGTCAGGGATCAAAAGGCAAGACAACTGTAAACTATGACTTCTCATATGGATGGCAGAATCCTTGGCGCAAACCTCAGGTTCTTGATGCTACTGAGTACGCTATTATGATGAACGAGGGATATATCAATAATGGTCAGACTCCTCGTTACGACGATCCATATGCATTCGGCAAGGGAACAGATTGGGTTGCGGCAATCTTTAATGACAATGCTCCTGTGATGAAACACGATCTCAATATCAGTGGTGGAAACGACCGTGTACAGTACTCCACTTCAGCAGGTTTCCTTACAAGAGAAGGTACAATCGGAGGTAACTACGGCCGTGCAAACTATGACCGTTTCACTCTTCGTCAGGCTCTTAATGCAGTTCTTTTCGACAACTCAGATGATCGTGACTGGCTCAACAAGATGACAATGCAGTCGAGCGTTTCTTATGCTCATATCAATTCGACCGGTATCTCTACAAACTCTGAGTTCGCTTCACCTCTTGGCTCTGCCATCGGTATGTCACCGCTGGAGCCTATCTTTGCTGATGCTGCTACAGAGGAAAGCTACAAGACTCTTTATCCGCTCGGTTATGACTATATCATCCGTGATGCAAACGGCCGTCCTTATACAATTGTTGACGGTACGATTTACAATGAGCAGAACAACCCTCTTGCTATGCTTGAGCAGCCGGGTGAGAAATATTGGACTGACAAGTTCGTTGCTAACGGAAATTTCGAACTTCAGATATTTGATGGTCTTAAGTTCCGTACTCAGGTAGGTGTAGATATGGCATTCTGGGGAAGTCACGGCCATAGCGAGCCTTACTTCCTTTCTACAAAGAACTACAGCTATGAGACAATCAGCTATACTGATGTATGGGATGGTTCAGGTGGAAATCTTAGTGAAGGCGATGGTGCTGGTTGTCTGATCCCGGGTTGCAATGGAAAGCATTTATCGGATTCTGCTATCAAGTCTCACTCTGCAAAGACTAACTATGCATCAAGCGCTTGGCAGTCAATGAACCGTTCGCTCTCTTGGCAGGTGGAAAACATTCTTTCTTACAACAAGACATTCGGAGAGCATACAGTAGCTGCAATCCTCGGACAGTCTGCCCTCTCATCATCTTCTTCGAATGTAGGAGCATCCGCTAACGGTCTGATGTATCCTTACGATCCTTATAAGATCTCTGTGAACAATACCTTAGGTCAGACGATCAACGGTGACCGTAACGGATGGGGATCCTGGAATTCTATTCCTTACAGACTTGCTTCATATTTCGGACGTGTTTCATATAACTATGCTGAGCGTTATATGGCTGAGGTTACAGTACGTCGAGATGCATCAAGCCGCTTTGGTGACAATAACAAGTGGGGTACATTCCCATCATTCTCACTCGGTTGGAACATCAAGAACGAGTCTTTTATGAAGGATGTCGCAGCAGTTTCTGCATTGAAGCTCCGTGCTTCCTGGGGTGTGAACGGTAACGATGCAATCGGAAACTTCACATATGCCGTATATATGAACTCAGGCAACAACTACGTGTTCGGTTCAGGTGCAAACGGTTCCGAGGTAATCAATGTAGGTGCGAAGCCTTCCGGACTTGCCAACCCTAACGTGAAGTGGGAGGAGTCAAGACAGACAAATATCGGTCTCGATGCAGCTTTCTTCAACAGCCGTCTTACTGCAACATTCGACTGGTATCGTAAGAATACAGCCGGTATGCTCCTTTCAATGCCTGTTCCAGGATACTCAGGAGACTCTTCTCCTACAGGTAACCTCGGTGATATGGTCAACAGCGGAGTCGAGCTTGAGGTAGGATACCGTGATACTTACGGTGACTTCAACTGGCATATTTCTGCAAATGCTACATATAATAAGAATACTCTCACTTATCTTGGTGATGATGCTACAGACCTTTATGGATCAAGCCATAAGATCGGACAGCTCACACGTGGTGAAATCGGAATGCCTTTCCCATTCTTCTATGGCTATAAGACTGACGGTGTATTCCAGAATGCAGCAGAGGTAGCGGCTTATACAGATGCAGAAGGTAATATGATCCAGCCTAACGCAACTCCGGGAGACTTCCGTTTCCAGGATATGAACGGTGATGGAAAGATCACTGACGCAGACCGTACTTATATAGGTAAAGGTATTCCTGACTGGACATTCGGTCTTAACCTCGGTTTCGAGTGGAAGGGCATCGATTTCAGTATGCTTCTTCAGGGACAGTATGGTGCTCAGGCATTCAATGTTACCCGTCGTACAGACCTTTATTATATCAACCTTCCTAAGACAATCCTCAACCGTTGGACTGGCGAGGGATCTACAAACTCAGCACCTAAGTTCGAGTTTACATCAGCTAATGAGAACTACCGTGTGTCTGATTACTGGGTAGAGGATGCTTCATTCCTCCGTGCACGTAATGTGCAGATCGGTTATACCCTTCCGCATAACCTTACAAAGAAGATTTTCGTTCAGCGCCTCAGAATTTATGCTCAGGCAGAGAACCTCTTCACTCTTACAAGATACACAGGTTGTGACCCTGAAGTTACAGGTGGTAACGGATTCGGCACTGAGCTCGGTATCGACCGTGGTGTATATCCGCAGAATCGAACTTTCTCTGTCGGTGTAAATCTTACTTTCTAATTTAACAGGACGATATTATGAAAAAGATAATAATTGCAATAAGCGCATTGGCTGTCCTTCTGATGTCTTCTTGTACAAAGGAGTTCGTCACCGTAAAGCATAATTCATCAGAGCCACAGTCGGAGTACTATATCAATGAGTCCCGTATGTTCGAAGGCCTTGTTGCCGCATACGACCCTCTCAAGTGGTATGACTATTTCTACCAGTATACAGATTTCCAGATGATGTCCGACATTATGGCTGATGACATCTATTGTGGAGGTTCTAATGATGGTGACCAGCCGAGTCTGGTTAAGATCCATTACTATACATCAACTCCTACAGAGATTGTCGATGTCCCTTGGACTGTGTCATATTCAGGAATAAACCGTTGCTGCCACGTTCTTGAAAATGTGGATAATGTTCCCGGAATGTCAGATGAGGCCAAGGCCCTCTATAAAGCGGAAGCTACGATCCTCAAGGCTTTCTACTACACAATCCTTTGGAAATTCTGGGGTAATGTTCCTTATTATGATGAGAATCTTACAGCTCCATATGTGACTGCCCAGCTTTCTGCTGACGAAGTGTATCAAAACATCGTCACAAAGATTGAAGAGGCTCTTGCAATGAATGTTCTTCCTATGAAGCAGACTCCTGAGAACTATGGTCGCGTAACTAAAGCAATGGCTTATATGCTTTATGCTGAAGTAGTAATGTATCAGAAGGATTCAGGACGTTATTCACAGGCTCTTTCTTATATGCAGGAGATTATCACTTCCGGTCAGTATTCTCTCGTAGCTGATTTCGCTGGAATGTGGGCTGAGACCGGAGAATGGGGCAATGAGTCTATCTGGGAGATCAATTACATATCTGAAGGAGGAGTACGTGACTGGGGAGCCCCTCTCGCTACAGGAGGTAATGTATATTCGACTCTCATCGGTATCCCTGGCGGTGTAGCCAACCAGTTCGATGACGGCTGGGGCTTCAGCCCTGTTGCAGCGAAGGCTTATGATATGTATGAGGATGGAGATACCCGTAAGGATGGTGGTATCTATAACCACCTTGCAGTAGTGGGTGAATATGGCAATGGCGTCAGCGGTGGACGTTGGCAGTCAACAGGATACTTCCTTCTCAAGTATATTGCAAGGACTAACGGTAACCACGGCTACAAGGCTGCAAATACGATGAATTATGGCAACAACAAGAGAGTATACCGTTATGCTGAGACTCTCCTCAATGCTGCCGAACTTGCTGAGCTTACAACCGGCAGCGGCAGTGGCAGTGACTATCTTGCTCAGGTACGTGCAATCAGAAACTGCTCTGATACAGATAATTCTATAGATGCTATCATCGAAGAGCGCCATAAGGAGTTCGTAGGTGAGGGAAAGCGTTATTGGGATCTCGTCCGTACAGGAAAGGCAGCTCAGGTGCTTACTGCAGCTAACCGCTCATTTGACGGTAGTCAGCCTGTCGACTGGACTGAAAATAAGAAATATTGGCCGATTCCTCAGGCGGAAATCGATAAGACTGCCAGCACTGAGTATCCTATCCAGCAGAACAATTACTAAAGCAGAGTGTTCATATGAAAAAGTTATTTAAATATATTGCAGTTCTGGCAGTATCCGTGTTAGCTTTCGGATGTTATCCTGAAGTCCTGACTCCGGACCAGAACAAGCTGCCATCGGCGTCTGACTTTGACGTTGAGATCGTTGTTGATCAGGCTACAAACTATGTGACATTCACAATGAAGAACAAGGGCGTGGTACCTATGTGGATCTTCGGTGACCAGAAAATCGACAAGACTGCCAACTCGAGGTATGCGTATACCGCCAACGGTATCACTCTTCGCTTCAGGGATGCCGGAGAGCATCAGGTGGAAGTCAAGGCATACAATGCCAATGGAGTCTCACAGGGTTCTCAGACCTATACCTTCAATATTGAGAACACATTCCGTGATCCGTTTGATGCAACTCCTTATATGAAGGCCGTAACAGGTGAATGGCAGTGGAATCATAATGCTGACAAACATTTCGGTTGTGGTCCTAACCTTGCTGACCCTATCAGCTGGTGGGGTGCAGGTGCCAATGAGAAGGCAGACTGGAGCCTCTATAATGACGTTATGACTTTCACAGAGGACGGACAGTACACCTTCAATCCAGGTGAAGATGGAAAGGTTTATGTAAATGCTGGCTTCAGCGCTCTCGGTACTTCTCCTGATGGAAATGACTTCCTTGTCGATATCCCTGAGTACACTACTGATTATTCTATCGAGAACAACTGGAACGAGGCTGGTATTGAGGAAATCTGGCTTGTGCTCCCTTCACAGAAGAACCTCTCTTATATCCCTAACCAGACCATTTATGATAACCCTCGCTTTATGTTTATGGAGTCTAAGCCTTCTGCAATCAGGAAGGAGATGAAGCTTGCTGCTGCTGAGGCTCCTAACGGTGATGGTACAATCTCTTGGTATTATAACTTCGTGCCTGCTGTCAAGGTTGCCGGTCCTGAGGAACTTCTTGCAGGAACATCTGCAGAGGGTAAGGCGTGGGTTATGGATTCTGCTGTTCCTGGCCATATCGGCTGTGGCTGGGATGCTGACAATGCTGCAGGCTGGTGGTCCGCTGGTCCTGAAGAGAAGGCTGCATTCGGTATGTATGATGATGTCGTTACTTTCTTCCCTGATGGTAAATATGTATACGATACCGGTGAGGATGGAAAGATGTATATCAACAAGGAGGTTACAAGAGTAGGTCCTGGCGGAGCAGCTGAAGATATCGATATCGATCAGGCGGACGTTGAGGCTACCTATACATTTGACGGTGAAAAGATTGTTCTTCCTGCTGGAACACCTATGGTATATGTCTCTTCAGATGCTATCTGGGACAATCCGGAATTCATCGTTACGGAGATTACTGAAACAACATTGACGGTAGTTACTTTCGCGAATACTGTAGGAAACCCTGACGGAATTGCTTGGCAGATGATCTTCAAGGCACGTGACGTGCAGGCTCAGCCTGAACCTGATGGACCGACAGTCGCTCCTTTCGATCCTGCAGCAGATGAGAATATGTGGAAGAATGCCGCTATGACAGTTACATACTGGTTTGCAAATTCCGGTTGGGGCCAGATCGCGGATCCTGTCGCTACCATCGGAGAGAATGAGTATACATTTGTTATTCCTGATGGAATCGGAGGTTCGGAGTGGCAGGGTCAGGTGGTATTCAGAAATACCGGTCTGGTTCTTTCTCCTGAAAAGACTTATGATTTCTATGCAGTATTGAGCAGTACAGATGATGGTACGGCAACGATCAAGCCTTGCTATCAGCATCCAACTGAACTTGACGGTAACGGAAATCCGGCAGATGTAAACGAACTCTTCTATGATAACAACATCGCTGTTGCTGCATACGAGGATCTCGAGTATGTGAAAGCCGGACTCCAGGGTACTGATATTCCTGATCTCAAGCTCGTAATCGATTTGGGCAGATTCCCTGCTGGCGCTACAGTCACTGTCAAGGATATCGTAATCCGTGAGAGCAGGACTGTCGACAATGGTCCTGTTGTACTGGATCCGACATCAGATGCAAATATGTGGAAGAATGCGGCTGAAGACATCTCATTCTGGTTTGCAAATGACGGATGGAACCAGATCGCAAATCCTGAACTCACAAAGGGTGACAATGAATATACGATCGTTGTTCCTGAGGGAACAGGTGCAAACCAATGGCAAGGTCAGATGGTGTTCAACCATACCGGTCTCGTGCTCACACCAGACAAGAAGTATGATTTCCAGGTTACCTTTATGTCGACAGAGGATCATCCTCACGTGACTATCAAGCCGTGCTACCAGCATCCTACCGAGCTTGATGGTAACGGAAATCCAGCTGATGTCAATGAAATCCTGTATGTGAACAACATCGCTCTTGCTGCTTATGAGGAGTATGTATATACAGCAACAGATCTTCAAGGAACAGATATTCCTGACCTTAAGGTTGTATTCGACTTCGGTGGAGCGGTAGCCGGATCCGAAATCGTTATCAGCGGTATTACTATCCAGGAACACAAGTAATCTTTTATAATCAGGCAGGGGTATTGGCTCGTGGACATTACCCCTGCCTTTTTAATTATCATCTTTATGAATTTCAAGACTTTATCGATACTGACATTGTCTGCATTGCTATGTGGCCTATGTGCTTGCGAACGTCCGGATGAAGGAGGTGACGGTCCTGCAAAAGTAGGGAATGTAACCGTGTCTCCCGAAGATATCAAAGTGGCCTGTGATGCTGTTGAAGTGAAGCTCGAGGTTACATCCGACTGCGACTGGGGTATAAATTCCGATGACAATACCTGGGTTTCCGTATCTCCTGGCGGCGGCATTCCTGGAAAGACTTCAGTAAAGGTCAAGATCGCAGAGAATGCTACGGGAGAATCCCGTAAAACCGCACTTACCGTCCGATATGGCAAATCGAAACTTTCTGTCCCGGTATGGCAGAACTACGATGTCGTGGCCGTTGAGATACCGGATGCTGCATTCAAGTCGTGTCTGCTGCGAGCTTATGACGTGGATAGTGACGGGGTCTTGAGTACAAAGGAAGCTGCGAATGTTACAAGGATAGAGGCATCTGGATGTGGTGTCAAAGATATGTCAGGTCTTGCTGAAAAGTTTCCTAATCTTACATATCTTGATTGTTCTGATAATGAATTGGTGGACTTGGATCTCAGCGGTCTGGTAGCTTTGACATATCTCGATTGTTCTGATAATGACCTTTCTTCAATTGACATTTCCGTACAAGTCAATCTGGAGTATTTTGATGCGACAGGAAACGAGAATCTGACATCCATCTATGTCTGGACCGGCTTTACAGCATCAGAGAATTTTTCAAAACCGGAATCGGCTGAATATGTCGAGCCCGAAATCAATACTCCTGCAGGCTATGAACTGGTTTGGCAGGAAGAGTTCAATGAATCAGCTACAGGTCTCCCTGATACTAAGAAATGGTGGTATGAGACGGCAGAACCTGGCTGGGTCAACAATGAACTTCAGACATATATCGCAGGTCGAAAGGGTGATATCGTTACTGCAGATGTGAGTGACGGAACCTTGAAGATCCGTGCGATCAAAGAGGGGAACAGAGTATATTCTGCCCGTGTGAATACAAACGAAGGCTGGACTTACGGTTATTTTGAGGCCCGTCTGAAGCTACCTAAGGGCAAGGGAACCTGGCCGGCATTCTGGATGATGCCTACAGTATGGTCAGGATGGCCGGAAGGTGGTGAAATCGATATTATGGAGCACGTAGGATGTGTTCCGACTGAAGTATCTTCGTCAATACACTGCAAGGCGTATTATCACGCAATAGGTACACAAAAGACAGCTGCAAAGAAAATATCCACAGTTATGGATGAGTTCCACATATATGCGTTGGAGTGGACTCCGGAATATATTAAGACATATGTCGATGGCGTGCAGCTGTTCCATTATAATCCAGATAATTATCCTAAGGGAAGAAATGCTGACACCTGGCCTTTCGACAAGCCTTTCCAGCTGAAACTCAATCTCGCTTGGGGAGGAGACTGGGGAGGAATGTATGGTGTGGATGATAGTTGTCTTCCTGCAACATATGAAATAGACTATGTACGCGTATTCCAGATTCCGTAGTAATCTTTCCCGGTTGCTTTTGATTGCATCCTTGGTGTTTTCGGGTGCAATGCTTTGCTCTTGTGCCGGTCAGAATAAAGAAATATTTGTGCCGGAAGGCTACGAACTTCTATGGAGTGATGAGTTCGAAGGTGATTCGCTCAATACTACCTTCTGGACCCCGGAAACAGGAGGGCACGGCTGGGGTAACAATGAGCTTCAGTACTATACAGCTCGCAAAGAAAATGTGGAAGTACGTGACGGGAAACTTGTCATAAAGGCGGTCAGGGAGGAATATGAAGGAGCTCCAGTGACCTCTGCAAGACTTATTACTCTTGGCAAGTTGGAATTTCTTTACGGCTATGTTGTCGCATCAATAAAACTTCCAAAGACTGCTGACGGCCTTTGGCCGGCATTCTGGATGATGGGCAATGATATCCGTAAAATCGGCTGGCCGAATTGCGGTGAGACCGATATCCTCGAAATGGGACATTCCAACGGTATGAAGAACGGCACTCAAGATCGTTTCCTCAACGGTGCGTGTCATTGGGGTGAGCCTCATCATCTTTACTATGCCAATGATATCACTAATGAATATTCCGTTCAGGACGGACAGTTCCATACATTCACCTGCATCTGGGATGAAAATCAGATAGCGATGTACATCGATCTTGATACCAAGCCAGATGCGAAGCCATATTTCAAGATGGCTATAAAGGACTTCGGAGACAATGAATTCCGCAAGGACAATTTCATTCTCCTGAACCTTGCTGTCGGCGGAAACTTCCCTGGAATATGGGATATCAATCAGGTTACAGCTCTGAACGACGGTCTTGCTGAAATGGAAGTTGATTATGTGCGTGTGTTCCAGAAAAATCAATAAAAATCCGATATGAAGAAAATTTTCAGACTGATGATCGCCGGTGCAGCATTAGCACTTGCATCTTGTGCGTCCAATGCACAAAGCGACATTGATAAAAAGGTGGAAGACCTCTTGGGTCAGATGACCCTCCGCGAGAAAGTAGGACAGATGAACCAGCTTTCGGGTGGAGCCTGGCTTGCTGAGACAGCTGCTAAAGGTGAAATGGGATCGGTTCTTAACTGTGTGGATGTTAAAGAACTGAATGCCATCCAGAAAGCTGCTGTAGAGGAAAGCCGTCTGGGTATTCCTGTTCTCATTTCCCGTGATGTGATCCACGGTTTCAGGACAATGTTCCCTATCCCTCTTGGTCAGGCTGCTACTTTTGACCCTGATATTGTAGAGAAAGGCGCCCGTATTTCTGCCGTTGAGGCTACAGCAAACGGAATCCGCTGGACATTCTCTCCTATGCTTGATATTGCTCGTGACCCAAGATGGGGACGTGTAGCTGAAGGCTCCGGAGAAGATCCGTATCTTGACGTTCAGATGGGAGTGGCAATGGTGAAGGGATATCAGGGAGAGGACCTCAGTGACCCTACATCGATGGCTGCCTGCATCAAGCATTTCGTCGGCTATGGAGCTGCGGAGGGAGGACGTGATTATAATTCAACAATGATATCGGAGCGTTCTCTCCGCAATACATATTTCCCTGCATTCAAGGCTACTGCCGAGGTTGGTGCAGCTACCCTTATGACTTCTTTCAATGAGATCGACGGTATTCCTTCTACAGGTAACAAATGGCTCTTGAAGGATGTCCTTCGCGATGAGTGGGGCTGGGAAGGTATGGTAGTGACCGACTGGAATTCAGCAGGTGAGATGATTGCTCACGGATTCTCTCGTGACCTCAAGCATACGGCAGAACAAGCGGTCAATGCCGGTGTCGATATGGATATGATGTCTTATGGTTTCATCCAGTATATGGAGGAACTTGTGAAGGAAGGAAAGGTTTCTGAGGCGGAGATTGACCGAGCTGTACGTAATATCCTGAAACTCAAGTTCGAACTCGGACTGTTCGAGAATCCATATATCGATGAGACAGCCTCTGCGAAGGTGGACTATGCTCCAGAGCATCTTGCTGCTGCAAAGCAGTGCGCTTTGGAGTCTGCCATCCTTATCAAGAACCGGAAGAACACTCTTCCTTTGGACAATGCCAAGACCATCCTCGTGACAGGCCCAATGGCAGACGCTCCGCACGATCAGCTCGGAACCTGGGCCTTCGACGGACAGAAGGAGCATACAGTCACTCCGCTCACGGCACTTCGCGAAGAATACAATGTCATCTGGGAGCCTGGTCTCAAGTACAGCCGTGATGAAAATACCAAAGATTTTGACAAGGTACGCAAGGCCGCAGCAAAGGCTGACGCA
>JAGKTT010000030.1 GCA_021153285.1 Bacteroidia bacterium | reverse complement strand
GCTTGACAGTATACTCGAAGAATATGGTTTTGATCCGGACATACTTGAAGGAAGGGCAGACTGTTATGATGATATGGGACTCTTTGAGTATGCCATAGCTGATATCAACAAGGCTCTTGAAATCTGCGATGAGAAGGAGCAGGCTTATTACTACGCAAGACGTGCGGAGATAAACCGTTATGCCGGAAACTATGAAGCATCTATTGAGGACGTATCGAAGTTCATAGACAGATATCCTACTGACGCCTATGGTTACTATGCACGTGGCTGGTGCAAGGAGCTCTCAGGAGATCTTGACGGTGCTCTTCAGGATTATGATGAAGGTATAGCTGTAGACGAGGATTATCCATACATCTACCTTATGAGAGGCTCTCTGCACCTTAAGAGAGGTCATAAGGAGCTTGCAGAGCAGGACTTCCAGATGGTTGTAGCAAAAGATACGATTGTACGGGATGGCAGCTGTCGTCACTATGCCCTCAATTTCTTAGGACGTCCTGAGGAAGCATTGGAGTGGATGGATAAGATTATTGAACTTGATACGGAAGATCCTGGCAATTGGTATGACAAATCTTGCCTCTATGCGAGAATGAACCGTTGTGATGATGCTGTAGCTGCCTTGGAGACAGCTTTCCAGAAGGGATACAGAAGTTTCCCTCATATACAGCACGATGATGACATGGATCCGATACGTGACAGAGAGGACTTCAAAGCACTTGTTCAGAAGTATGAAAGCGTCCTTGAGGATGAGTTGTCTAAGATTGGAAAAGAGGTTGACTCTACAGAGGCGAGAGTCGTTTCAGAGGTGGATATGAAGAAGATGTACGGAGGTACCTACGAAGTTGCATGTTCAGTCAATGGACTTCCGTTGAAGATGATCTTTGATACTGGAGCGGCAGATGTAACGATATCTTCTGTTGAAGCGAACTTCATGTTAAAGAACGGATATCTGTCCGATGGTGACATCAAAGGTAAGCGCAACTATATAACTGCAAGTGGTGACATACATGAAGGTACCGTACTGCGACTGAAGGAAGTTAAACTCGGTGATGCTGTACTGAAGAATATAGAGGCCTCAGTAGTCCATAGTCAGAAGGCACCTCTGCTCCTTGGCCAGAGCGTCCTGGAGAAATTTGGAACTATTACCATAGACAATGTGAATTCTAAACTTCTGATCAAGCAGTAGAGCATCATATGGGCAAGAATAAAGAGGCCAAATGGGTTGTCAGGTGGATGGATGATTACCTTCATAAAGGGGCAAGGTTTGACATGCTTGACATGAAAGGCAACTGGAAGGGACGCCTTGAGATATTATCGCAGCCAGAGATAGAATACAGTGAGAACGAGGGATATGTGACAATTACAATGAAGGCATGCTGTAATGATGAAGATGGTAATCCGATATCGGGTCGCAATATCTCGAGATCGCAGTATAGCGAAATGTACGAGATAAGACACCAGTTATACGATGGGTTAGTATCTTTCAGATATGTTCTTGAGCATTTGATAGAATCGCTGGAAGAGAAACTTTATCTACCCGAATATTTTAACCGTGTAGAGAACTCACGAAGCTCTGTTCTTTTCCACTATGTCCTGCTGGAGAAGCAGATGGCCGAGGCGTTCCCCGAATATCTGGTCAGATTACGAAGAATAGTCTTTCTTCTTGATGAAGCTTTTGAGATGTCAATTGAGAAACTTGGCAATCAGGATATATATACAAAATCGATACAACAGTTCAAGGAAGCATTAGCAAAGATTAGAGAACTTGAAACAACAATTACTGAGAAATAAGATGAATAACATGCAGGAAGCAAAAATTACTCGTGAAAAATATGAAGACCGCCAAGGAAACAGCATAACTGCTGTTTATGAAGATGGAAACCTTGTGGAGCGTACCACATACAACAAGAAGGGAGAAATGGTAGAGGTTTACCGTCCTGGAGATCTGAGAAGTTGTTATGTCTATGATGATAATGGCAATGAGATAGAATGCAATCAGTTCTTTATACAAGAGGATGGCACTGAAGAACATGCTTTTCAGGGATTCAAAAAGTATGATGAGGATGGACGACTCATCGAATACGAGTATGAGAATATTTACGATGGTCATTTCCACTTTACATATAAGTATGCGCCATTAGAAGGGAAATTCCTGCAGAAGGCGTATGATCAGAAAGGTGAATTGGTTGGCGTAGAACTCGTTGAAAAGTAACATCTATAATAGTGTAAGATCATGACTTTAGCATTTATCATAGCAGCTGTTATAGCTGGAATTCTATTCTTCTTGTGGGAAAGTGGAAGGGATAAACTTATTGATGCTGAGGGAAGAATGACTCAGCTAAAGAATAGGATAGAGGAATTGGCTAATGATCCCTCTAAGGCAGCATATGTAAAGCAGACTCCATTGACAATAGAAAATCAATGTGATGTAGTAAGGAATAATGGATTTATCCCTTTACAGAACGAAGAAGATTGGATTGGATTCAAGTGGCAAGGCGAGCAATACTTTATTTCTGGCAATACTCTTCCTGGAGTCCAGTTCTACAAGGGTTTTTCCTATAACAACGACGATCTGGAACTCTTGAAGAAAGCTGCAGATATGGCTATGGAAGAGACCTGGTTTGGCCGTATAACATTTTCTGAAGAGGACAATACAATTGCTTTCAGGGTATTCGCTGTAGAGAAGAGTGTGGAGCACTTCACCGATACATTTATGGACTATATGAAGATGTTGAATCATCTTGTCGAGTGCCATAGGTATTTCTATCAGAAGCTGGAGGAGGAGCATAAGCCCGCTGCCTTGAAAGAGCCACAAATTGAGTCACCCTGTAGAGAGAAGAAGATGCTTTCTTAGTTATCCACAAATCAACAATATTAACACTGTCTGTTATTAACATATAAGTCATTAAATAATAAGGATATAGATAACTTATCAGATACTTCTGAACATGCTGCTTTTCCTGTTATTTTACCCTCTAATTTTGTCGTAAAAAAGTATGATACAAGAAAGAAAACGAAATTATGTCAAAAGACGTGCTGAAGGTATCAGCGATGTGCCTCATTCAGGAAATGTACCTCCGCAGGCAGTGGATATCGAGAATGCCGTTCTAGGGGCAATGATGGTTAATGCAGAGAGTGTGGACCAGGTCATGGATCTTCTGACCCCCTCTGTCGTTCTATGATCAGAAGAACCGGACAATTTTTGAGGCTATGCTTGAGTTGTTTAATGAGAGGTCACCGATTGACATGCTCACGGTTGTTGACAAACTGCGACGTAACAAGTCTCTTGAAATATCTGGAGGGCCAGCTAGGCTGGCTGCCCTGACTCAGCAGGTTGGTGCAGGCGCTAACGTGGAATACTATGTAAGGATACTTCAGCAGAAGACAATTCAGAGAAATCTCATAGATGTTTCATACGGTATTCTCAAGGACGCTTTTGATCCAAGCGTTGCTGTTGATGATCTGGTAGGGAAGGCTCAAGATTCGGTGTATAAGGCTATTGCCGGCAATCTCAAGAACCCATATCGGCATGTATCTGAAGTCATCAATGCTTCCGTAGAGAGGATAGAGAGGGTACAGAAGTCCAGCGGTGTGACGGGTGTACACTCGGGCTTCTATAAGATCGATCAGTTCACGATGGGATGGCAGCCAGGTAATCTCATCATCCTTGGAGCAAGGCCTTCAGTTGGTAAGACCGCATTTGCACTGAACCTTGCAAGAAATGCTGCAGTAGAGTTTAACGAGCCTGTTGCGTTCTTCTCTCTTGAGATGACAAGTATGGAGCTGACGGATAGGCTGATTGCCACTGAGTCTGGTATCTCGTCTGATAAGTTGAAAGGCAAATTGAAGATGCTGCCGGACGAATGGCAGGTACTTGAGCAGAGCATCGGACGCATTTTCAAGTCTCCTCTGTATATTGATGAGACTCCAGGACTTACTCTGACAGAGTTCACAGCAAAAGCAAAAAGGCTTGTAAGGGAGAAGGGAGTAAGGATAATCTTTGTCGACTACCTTCAGCTGATGCATTCTGGCAAGCCAATGGCCGGAGGTTTCTCCAAGGTGCAGGAAGTTACAGAGATATCCAATACCCTCAAGACTACAGCAAAGGAACTGAATGTTCCGATCATTGCTCTTGCCCAGCTGAACAGAAATCTGATGAGCAGAATGGGAAGCAATGGCAAGCCAGTTCTCAGCGACCTTAAGGACTCCGGATCTATAGAACAGGATGCTGACATTGTTGTGTTTCTGCATCGCCCAGGACTGATTGAACTTACAGATGACCCAGAGGAATTGGCAAAGACGGAGGTCATCTTTGCTAAGAACAGGAATGGTCAGGTTGGTTCTGTAAACATGAGATATGTTGGACATCTTATGAAATTCGAGGATGATCACAATGCTTTATATGAGGCAACGATGACCATGGATACTTCTGGTTCTCCAACATATAACCCCTTTGACGAATTTAATCCTTCGCAAAACGAATTCTATAAAAATCAATAACATATGAAATTCTTTAGCCATGAACTCGCCATAGACCTAGGAACGGCGAATACTGTAATATTTCAGAAGGGACAGATTGCCCTTGATGAGCCTAGCATCGTAGCAATCGACACAAAGACTGGTGAACTCATTGCAGTAGGTGATGAAGCTCTTCATATGGAGGGCAAGGAGCATCAGGGAATTACTACGATCCGCCCTCTATCAAGTGGAGTAATCGCAGACTTCGATGCCTGTGAGAAGATGATCAAGGGGTTCATACATAAGATGAGTGGTGGAAAGAAGGGTTTCTTTGCTCCAAAGCTTAAGATTGTTGTCGGTATATCCAAGGGCAGTACTCCTGTAGAAGTGCGTGCTGTCAGGGATTCCTGTGAGCATGCGGGTGCACATGACCTATACCTGATTCACGAACCGATGGCATCAGCTCTAGGAGTGGGCCTTGACGTCCTTGCTCCTATGGGTAATATGATTGTCGATATCGGAGGAGGAAGTACCGAGATTGCTGCTATCTCTTTGGGAGGTATTGCTGAAGCAGAGAGTATCCGTATCGCCGGTAACCAGATCACCTATGACATTATAGATTACATGGCCCGTCAGTATAATATCCGCATCGGATTTAGAACAGCAGAGGAAATCAAATGTAAGATAGGCTCAGTTCTGATGGATCTTCCTGCCGACGAGGCGCCAGAGCCAATGCTTGTTCAGGGACGCAATGTCTCTACATCTCATCCGATAGAAGCGACTATCACCTATAAGGATGTGGCTTGCTGTATAGATAAGACAATCTCTCAGATTGAGAACGGCATCATGAAGGTGTTAGAAAGGGTGAAGCCGGAAATATATACAGATCTCATGCGCAACGGTATCTGGCTTGCCGGTGGCGGCGCTCTTCTTCGTGGAATCGCAAAAAGATTCTCCGACAGGATGAACATGACGTTCCATGTGGCGGATGACCCTCTTAAAGCAGTAGCGCGAGGTACATGCAAGGCTATCGAGGACACAGAAAAGTACAAGTATAAATTTTTGATGAGATAAGTTTATGAATGATAACATGAAGGTGCGTTTTGCCGATGGGGTTGTGGCTAAGGTCGTAAAGTTCGATGTTGAAGATTTATGTTTTGGCCTTCTTGAAGGAGACCCTAAAAGGTTTATACAACATCGAATCGCTAAGGATAGGGAAAGAGCTGACAAGAGCGGGTGCACATCAGTATACATAATACCTCCAGGACCGAAACGACGCACAATACTTGGCGGGAATGGTGTAAGCACTTCAACTGTAATGTATAATGAGTTACCGACATATCGTTATACTCTTGTATGTGAGCATGCTGCAAAATCATTTGAGGTTATCTGGTATGATGACGCACCGCCGATATATGTGGGAATATATGATGTGTTTCAGGCCATAGCAGGCAGCTTGGAGTTTAATAAATACGCAGAAATTTGGGATTGACCCTATTAATAGAAACAACTATGGTATTACTAGGAATAAACAAAAGACCTACTGAGTATAAGGAAGTTGACGACAAAGATTGGATTAGGGAATCATATGCAAAATTCAATGAATTTAGTCGACTTTCAGAACTTGTAAAATCTCAGGAATGGACAATAGACTACTTTGGTGGTGTGGTAAGGCTACTCTATAAAGATAAGAAGACTTTTGAGGAAGATCGTCTTAAGAAACAAGAAAGTGCTCTGGCGAAATTAATATGTTTCTATGACACACATGAAGGAATAGATTTTCTTATCATCGGTGTAGATCCAGAGTCGATAAAGTACAAAGGGTTTTCTGACAAATATCAAGCACTGCAGGAGCTTGATGACGCAGGACAAAATGCATTATTGTATGAAATTCAACAAAAGACATTGTCTGATGAGACTAATTATAATGAAGGGTATGCATGGGCGGATGTTCATGAGTCTCTCCAGACATATAAGTCCATTCTAATGTCTGAGAAAAAATGTCCCGAGTGCGGAAAGGGAACTGTCTATATCTATTTTAGGAGTCCATCCTTTACGTGGGAGTCATTGTGTGGAACTGCAGGCCTACTTGAGCTTTGTCCCTATTGTGTCAAACAGGTAAAATATATTGAAGAATCAAGGAACTAATATGGAAGCTCTAAATAAAAAATCTTTAATACTAGAGACTACTGCTCTGCAGATAGTATGCGTAATAGGGTGGCTATGGATTGTCCCTATTATAGATTCACTTGATTCATATAGTTACGGAATGGCCACTAGGGCGTTAATAATCTCATTTATTCCATTTGTTATAGGTGTAATAGCAGCAGTGACCTTCCCAAACTTTACTACACGTAGGAGAAGTCAAAGTGCTTTGATTATGGGCTGTATTATTCTTGCGATCACGCTTGTCTTTTATGTCATAATCTATCAGGAACTCTATTTGGGTTGGTGGCTACTTCGACATTTTGGATTTCTACGTGCTCTTGGATTTGCTCTTATCGGATATGCTTTACAAACAATCTGCCCGGGTAAACAAATAACATTCAAGATAGGACTGACGATATTGATTGCCCTATATATCATATATAATCTTCTTATATGGGGTATGAATAATGTACCCTGTCCCTATATGCCTCTAAATCGTCTTGCTAATATAGCCTATGCACTTGTTCGCATAGCTATTGTAGTAGTCTTATGGAAAACTCTATCAGCAGATTCTGTGACATTATTCCTCAGTAAATTCCCCAAAATATCTTTATTTGTAGCTGGATTGTTTTGGGGTATGTTCCTCGTTATGCCTGCTAATACTTACTCACCAAGGTGGTTAGCAATCCTTATGCTATTTATGGCTCCTGTCATTGCATATATAATGACTGTTTTAGTCAGAATTTCATCCCAAATTGTCATTTATCTCATCAAGGGCTTTATCACATATAAGATCCGGTTCAGAGATGCATGTAAATGGTGGTAATATAGCGGCAGCGAATTGTAAATTCTGTATCAGTTTTTAAGTTACTTTTCTCAGATTATGACATTTTGAAAGAAAACGTAATAATATATCTTATAATCAGGATATCATGATAATTGCATTTATAACTGCCTCGGTAGTCGCTATTTTCTTCGTCATCCTTTGGTCAGAGGAGAAAGAGAGGCGGGAGCAGGCGGAAATGAAAATTAAGCAGCTTGCCAGAGAGAACAAGAAGCTTAAGTCTAAAGGAAGACCTGCGGTAGTTGAGAAGCCAAAGAAGACAAAAGGATTTGCTATACCGAAACCTGAAAAGAAGAAGGAGGAGCCGCTTCTGGATCTGAATAAACTAGCCGCCCTGCAAGATGAGACAAAGGCTGCTCAAGATATGCTGGCGGAGATCTTTATCCAGGAGGAAGAGCAGGTGCCGGATGTTGTTCCGCAGCCAGATCTGAATCCTCTGACAGACATCTTGGTTGAGCTACTGACAAAGGAGCAATGGACACGTAATGAGCTGAAGGAATTGGTAGGGCCTGATGTCATGATTGGAAATCTGTTGGAGCAGATCAATGATTATGCCTATCCCATTGTCAATGATGTAGTTGTGGAAGAGGATGGAGAGAATATTTACGTGACAACCGACTATAAAGAACAACTTATATGAATAGACCCATTAAAGCAAAAGAAAGAGAAACAATCATCCAGTCTCTGAAGTCTGGAGTCGTGCCGCGAGCCGGATTGCACCATATCCAGGTAGGGCGTAGCGAGGAACTGAAGTCCTTCATCAAGGACGTAGATACCATTGCGGAAGGTGGCACCGCATTCCGATTCGTCATCGGCGAGTATGGATCAGGCAAGACCTTCTTCTTGTCGTTGGTACGTAGCATCGCCCTTGAGAAAGGCCTCGTGACAATGCACGCCGATCTCTCACCAAGCAAGAGACTTCATGGTTCGGACGGCCAGCCGAGAATGTTATTGTCCGAAATGGTAAACAACCTTTCCACACGTACAAAGCCGGACGGTAATGCTCTTCAGAATATTCTGGAGAGATTCATCTCCAATGCGCGGGAAGAGGCTTCCGCCAAGGGTGCAAGCACATATGATGTCATCTCCGAGAAGCTGAACGAACTGAATGACTATACCGGCGGATATAACTTCATCGCTATCATCAAGAAGTATCTCGAAGGTTATGAGTCTGGCAATCATGACCTTATGAACAGCGCCTTGAAGTGGCTCAAGGCTGGGTATACGACCAAGACAGATACCTACAGGGACTTGGATATCAGGGAGTACATTGATGATTCATCATTCTATAACACCTTGAAGCTATATTCGGTTCTTGTCAGGAAGGCTGGGTACAAGGGTCTTCTAGTGTGTATGGATGAGATGGTCAATCTTTATAAGATTACGAACAGCGTTTCCCGTAAGGCGAACTATGAGGAGATTCTCAGCATGCTCAACAATACTCTTCAGGGAACCTTCCCAAATATCGGATTTGTTCTAGGAGGCACGCCTGAGTTCCTTACAGATAACATCAGAGGATTGTATAGCTATGAGGCCTTGAAGTCAAGGTTGTCAGAGAACTCGTTCTCAAAGCAGCTGGGTATAACAGACTATAACTCAATCGTTTTAAGATTATCTAATTTGACGAAAGAAGAGCTATATCTGCTTTTGACTAATCTCAGACATGTCTTCGCGAATGGCAAGGAGGATAACTATCTGATATCTGACGAGGGACTTATAGCCTTCCTTTCGCATTGTGCGAATAAGATAGGGGAAAGCTACTTCAGAACCCCTAGAACTACCATCAAGAGTTTCCTTGATCTGCTCTCGGTTCTTGAACAGTATCCGGACTATAAATGGAATAATATTATCGCGTCAGTTGATGTGCAGAAGGATGTTGAAGCCTCTCAGGTGGAGAATATTCTCAAGAGCAATGCGTCAAAAGCGCAAACTGCAGCAGCAGATAATGATGAATTTGCCAACTTCTCACTCTAATATATGAACAATCAGTCTTCTTCTTTTGAACTGTTGCATGACTCGGTTCAGAAATGGATCTGGAGGCAGGGATGGACGTCCTTGAAGGATATCCAGGAGAATTCTATACCTGTCGTCCTACGTCGTGATGCCGATGTTATCATCAGCGCTGCGACAGCAGGTGGAAAGACAGAGGCTGCCTTTCTGCCTATCCTTTCGCATGTCCTGTCCAATCCGTCGGAAGGATTCGATGTGCTATATGTCAGTCCGCTCAAGGCACTTATTAACGACCAGTACAGAAGGCTTCTTGATATGACTTCCGGCACTGATGTGGAAGTGACTCCTTGGCATGGAGATATTGATGCTTCACGAAAGGTAAAGGCTCTGAAGAAGCCATCAGGTATATTGATCATCACACCTGAGTCGTTGGAATCTTTCCTTATCAATAGGAATACTGCTGTGAAAACGGCTTTCGGAGGACTTAAGTACATTGTCATCGATGAACTTCATGCCTTCATCGGAAACGAAAGAGGCAAGCAGCTTCAGTCTCTGCTTTCAAGAATCGAACTCATCACTGGGAATAAGCCTCCCCGCATTGCGATGAGTGCGACCTTCTCCAATTATGATAAGGTGAAGTCTTTCCTCCGCCCTGACGGATTGTTTCCATGCGAGATTCCATCTCAAGGGAATGGTAATCATGAGACACGTATCCTTGTCAAGGAGTATATTCAACAGCTTGATAAAGACGTAGATGGAGAGATCGCTGATGAGATCTATACAAAGCTTCGCGGAAGCAATAATCTCGTGTTTGCCAATAGTAGGGTAACTGCAGAAGGGTATGCTGTCAGACTTAGCGACAGGTGTGAAGAGGAATGTGTGCCGAACGAATTCAGGGTACATCATGGCAGTCTGTCGAAGATTGAGAGAGAGTCCGTAGAACAGGAACTGCAGAGAGGGGAGACGCCGATCACAGCGCTTTGTACATCGACCTTGGAACTGGGTGTAGATATCGGCAAGGTGAAATCCATAGCACAGATTGGAGTTGCAAACTCGGTGTCGGGGTTAAGGCAGCGTCTTGGACGTTCCGGACGAAGGGATGAGCCGTCGATACTTCGAGTCTTCTCTATCGAGAATGAGGAGTCTTCCGGTTGGCTTTATGATTTGAGGACCAATCTGGTGCAGAACATCGCTGTGATTGAACTCCTGAGAGAGAAACTGTATGAGGAACCGGCAGTGCATAAATCGCATCTGTCAACCCTTATCCAGCAGATTCTGTCGCTCGTAGCATCATTCAGCGGGTTTTATCCTAAGGAAGGCTGGGAGATTCTCTGCAACAGGGGAGCATTCAAGAACATTACCCCAAAGGTGTTCATGGATCTTCTCAAGTCCATGGGCAAGCAGGGACTTTTGTCGCAGCTGAATACTGGAGAGATAATAATCGGAAAGGAAGGGGAGAGACTGCTCAGAAGACTTGATTTCTATACTGCTTTTGTGGCTCCCGTTGATTACGATGTCATCAGCAGTGATGATGGAAAAAGAATCGGAATGATCCAGTCACTTCCGGAGGTGAAGCAGATGATCATTCTTGCTGGAAAAAGATGGGTTGTCTGCCGGGTTGATGAAACGACAAAGAATATTTATGTCTCCAGGATTAAGTCTGGAGGCGGTATTTCCTTCTCAAGTGAGATTCCCGAGGTTGATGAACTCATAACCTTGAAGATGAGGGATATATACATGTCCGACGAGGTCTATCCATATCTTGACAAGGCCTCAGAGAGTCACCTTGAACTACTCAAGGCAAGAGAGTATTTTATTAAAAATGAGCTGAATATGAAATTTTATGCAGGCAAATCACTGTTCACATGGGCTGGTGCGAAGATTAACCGCACGATTGCTCTTATGTGTACACTCAGAGTCCATAAGGACGTGGATTACAATCATCTCATGATCTTTGGAATGTCTCCGAAGCATATCTCAGATATCCTTTCACAACCCAAGCCAAGTGGCGAGGAACTTGCCGCACTTGTGTCACGTGAGGATAAGGAGAAACAGAAGTATGATCACTTCCTTTCAGAGGATCTTCTCAATCATGAATATGCTTCGACTTATCTCAATGTGGATAAGGCTTGGGAAGAACTCCAGAAGATATCAAGCAAGTTGGGTTCTGAGGAGTTCTGTAATGATGAAGATATGGATATCCCAACAGACTATGATGAACCATATGAGGAAATCGAAGATGAGGCATATGAGGAATATGAGCAGGTATCAGGAGAGGGTGATTATGAGGGGATATATGATTTCCGACACATCAGGGATATCTCCAATGTCATCAAGTATGAGACTCTCTCTGAGCCTCTCAATACGAAGATTCTAGGCTATATACAAGGCGCAGATCTCGGTTGTCATGTGGAGATTGGTGCGATGTTCCCATATGCACCAGATCACGCTATGCCAATCAACCTTCTTCTTACCAAAGGAAATAAGCAGGTAGCAATCCTTTTGGTACATCTGAGCAAGGTCAAGAGATACTCGGTTCAGGAGACTGAAGCTTTATGTACAGAGAATGGCGTCGAGGTCAGGAAGTTTTACTTCGAGTGCGATAATGAAAAGGATTACGTCATAGAGCGTATCAGAAAGGCTTTTGAGTAATATGGTAACAAAAGAGGAGAACGCTTAGCGCCTGTTGTGGCTCCAGTATAGGCAATCAGAATGGCTTTGCAGGCAGTCTGCCTATATAAGTGCCAGTACCGAAAAGCTTTCGGTTTCAAACCTTTTCTCCTCTTTTACGTTACCCCCATCCCCTAAAAACCGTCACTTCGTGCTGCTCGCTGCAAAAGTCCACTGGACTATTTGCTCAATCGCTCGCGACCCTTTCTCGGAAAGGGGACTTGTTATCGACCTGAAGGTCTCAAAACTTTATGAAAATGTCATTACTCGATAAATTAGCAGATCATAGTGTTTGGGTCGATTTTTATGAAAGGAAAGTCGATCCGGCTTTCTTCCGTATCTCTGATGCAAAGGAACTGTTTCAGTACGTTCGTCAGAAGAGATATCTTCCGGTAGTTAAAAGGATTAAAAGTGACAAGGGCCTTTCAATTCCTATGAAGAAACGTATCGCCAAATCGGGTTCCTCCAAGAAGCGAGTCGTTTATTCTCTCCCCAAAGACGAGACTTTGGTCCTGAAGCTTCTTACCTGGCTGATAATCCGAAAATACGATGCCTGTCTTCCTGAGAATCTGTATTCATTCCGTCCTCATTATGGAGCGAAGGATGCCCTGAAGAAACTGGCTTCGATTCCGGGTATATCAGAATACTATTCATATAAACTCGATGTCAGGAACTACTTCAACTCAATTGATATAGACCTGCTGTTGCCGCAAATGAAATCGCTGTTTGCGGATGATGAACCTCTATATGATTTTATAGCCTCTCAGCTGTCGGACCTAAGAGTGATGGATGAAGGCATTCTTATTGAAGAACGTAAGGGCGCTATGGCCGGGATGCCGTATGCTGTCTTTCTCGCAAATGTATATCTAACTCAGCTAGACAGGACGTTTGCAGCGATTCCGGGACTTATCTATTGCAGATACTCGGACGATATCATACTGTTTTCAAAGGATAAGTTGCTGCTTGATGAAGCTAAGAAACAGCTTCAAGATTCGTTAAAGGTATACCATCTTGATATAAATCATGACAAAGAAGTGGAGACCTCTCCAGGCCAGAAATGGACATTCCTGGGATTCGAGTGCTACGGGAAAGACATCGATGTCTGCGAAGTGTCCGTGCATAAGCTTAAGGCAAAGATGAGGCGCAAGGCAAGAGCATTACGCCGCTGGGCTGAAGTCAACGGCAAGGATGGCTGGATGGCAGCACGAGCGTTCATCAAGCACTTCAATAAGAGACTATACACCTCGGATGACAGAAGCGAAATCAATTGGTCGCTATGGTATTTCCCATTGATTACGACGGACAAGTCTTTAAAGGTTATCGATCACTATATGCAGGATTGTATTAGATATATAGCGACAGGTAGCAGGAACAAGTCCAGATTTGACTATCGCTACGACCATATGAAGGATATAGGTCTCATTACGTTGGTCAACGAGTGGTATAGTTATAGTGCAAGGCCTAGCGAACATAGCCTTCGTTAAGCCTTATTATTTTGCATCATGACGAAGTATAAGTAATATGAAGATTTTCAACATTCCCGGAACATCATTTTCGCCAAGGAGAGTCCTCGGCGTAGATAAACGCAAGAGAAGCATAGCAAGAGCGACAGGTATCCCTACAACCAAGCAAGGAATTGAACGTAAGATTGGCAACGCCGTAATTAAGGGTATAGGCAAACTTCTAAAGTAGGACGTAGACGTATATGGAACTTAATCTAAACACAATCCAGAAAGTTCACTTGTGGGTTTCCAGAGTCATCTTATCTATAGGTCTGGTGCCTTTTCTCTTTATGACTGTATTTACCGGAGGATTCGGGCTGGTCATTTTCATGAATACACCGATGTTTTTTATACTGTTGACGGGCTTATATCTAAAAGGAACCTATCGTTACATATGGAAGGTCCCAGGTAATGAAATAAAGAGAATGATTGTGTCTATCCTTTTGCTAGTACTCTTTATGCTCTTTTTCATTGTTGATGAATATGTGGATCCGCAGTTACGCGGCCCTATGATGTGGGCAATTGTAGACCGCCCGATTGATTATCCCTCTATGTGGTTCAATAACTGGAGGCTCTGGTGGATCTGCACGCTGGCAGAAGGAGCCCTCTTATATTCATCCCTTATATTATATGTTGTAGTCGTTGTCCGTTGGATTTATCTCCGCTGGAAGGAACAGAAAAATTAATGATTACCTTTTGCAGTCATCATCCATATATGGTAAACCAATAAATTAGTATTGCCATATGAAAAGCGTAACAAGAATCGAGAAAAGAGACCAAGTCTTATGGAACCAGGCTGAGCTTTTTGATGCCTGCACAAAGGTTCATCACAGTGAATGCATAGCTAAGGAGTATTCCTGCCCGTCAGGTAAAGACGTATATCTGACCCACGCAAAAGCTACCAAGGCTCTTCGTATGAGGAGTAACAGAGAACGCTCCAAGCAGGTGTACAAGTGTCATATATGCGGTCATTTTCATCTCACAAGTAAAGATGGGGAGGGCAGAAGAAAGAGGAAGTACTCTCGAAATGATGCGAGAGACTATAATCAGGCGACCAGACTGATGCTTGCTGATGACAAGATAATGCACGCAGCAAGACATCTCAAGTCGCAGAAGCCCCAAAACCTGGGATATTGGCAGTCAAGATACAGGGATATGCAGTCTGCCTCAAGAAATATTCAGAATTAATTCTTACTTTTGAATGACTGATCTTAATATACGCTCCAATGAGGAAGTTTAATCTCACTATAAAAACAGATTATTTTGTGAACTCGATCTAGATGGATTGCCATACACTGTTCTTAAAAAGAATGAGGAACAGGTAATTGAAGTAGCCGAAGGAAAACATACATTAAGGCTTGTATGGACTAGCAATCGAGACATTTTTGTGGAACGAGAAATTGATGTCTACGCAAATACGCTTTTGGCTTTCAGTTTTTAGGATTATCTGTTTGAGAATCCCGAAATTTTAAAAACAGAAGCAGACTTCTTTTATTGTCTATACAGCTTTCCAAGATTCACCTGCTGTTTACATTTTTTTATATCGGACATTATATTAGAGTTTGATTTATAAAAATTACGTTTAGTGCAGGCTATTTATTAAATTTGCTTTCACATACTCAAAAGTTAATATGTAAACCACGAAATAAGATTATGGAAAATAACCAGATCACCCTTGAAGACATCTTAAATGTCGGTTATCACGAAGAGTTACTTTATCTTATTTCTGATAAGATAGATAAGACACCGCGTGGAACAGATATTTTTCCCGACGATGTATTTGGCTCAAATTCAATTAACTTGCAGCAAAGTGCCGCCTGGCACTGTGCGATTGCAAAACGAATGAGGGATTATAATCCTTTTACACTTCCATCGCAAGCTGAAATTGACAAAGCGCTTGCAGACAGGGAACTAATAGACAGCTCTTCTGCTTTTGTTTTAGGACGATGCTTTGAGTTTGGACTAGGCGTTGAAATGAATGATAGTAGGGCAGCTGAGTATTATATCAACGCCGTATTCAATGATGGTAATGACGATGCATTAATAGCATTAGGGCTTTTATATCTTCAGGGGAGAGGTGTAGAAGAAAATCAGGAATTTGCATACAATCTGTTTCTACGTGCAGCAAAGCAAGGTAATCCGATAGCTAGATTATATGTTGGTCGCTGTCATATGGATGGTATATATGTCTCGAAGGATCTGGCTGAAGCTATAAGATGGTATGAATTAAGTGCCAATGGACACTTAGTCGATGCGTATAGGATTCTTGACCAGATTTATAGAGAAAGGGGTGAGTATGATAAAGTCTTATATTGGGGCGATCGATTCATTGAATATGGATTTCCTCAGGCTATGCTTCACGTTGGAATTGATTATATGGAAGGCAAAATCATTGAGCGTGATTCAGAAAAAGGTTTCTCTTTGATTCGAGAAGCTGCTCAGACCGGTTTCCCGGCAGCTCTATTTAATCTATCTCTATGTTACTACAGGGGCGATGGTACAGCCCGGGACGAGGAACAGGGTTTTAAGTACTTACAACAATCTGCAGAAGGGAAGTACCCGGTAGCTGAATATGAGCTGGGCCGTATGCTATGGGATAGTGATAGAGAGTATGCGGAGAGATTGATGAGAGATGCAGCTCAAAGAAATTATAGGCCTGCCGTAGAATACATCAGTTCAAGCTGCTAAACCAAATTTGTAATAATATCGTAAAATACAATGACCGACACTCAAATTATAATAGGTATCCAGAACAATAATCCTATCGTCTGGAGATATTTCTGTAGGAACTTGAAGTCGCCCTTTATTGCGACTCTGAAAAGGTGTTGTCTTAATACCTCATTGGACTCTGATGATTGGGAAGATATTTTTCAGGATGCTTGTATAATCCTTATGGAAAATGTTAAAAAGGGAAAATTCGAGGAGAGAAACGGATCAACTCTTTTTAGTTATTTCATAGAGATTGGTAAACGAACAATGCAGTCAACGCTGCGAAAGAAATTAAGGCATCATCCAAAGCCGAAGGAGGAAGAGGGTACTCCGCATATTATTTTGCTATGGCCAGGATCCGGTTCTAAATCAAAGGAGGAGGATAGTGAAGTCTCGGAACTCTCCACAGAAGAGAAGCAGGAGCAACAGGACAATTTCCTTGACAGGGTCTTCGACTCAATCCCGGATGCTTGCAAGCAGCTGTTGAAGAAGTTTTACTGGGATCACAAACCGATGGATGAGATTGCCAGCATTCTTCACTTAGGTAATGCTAATTCAGCCAAGACAAAAAAGAACAGGTGTATGAATCAATTTAAAGATATCGCGAAGAAGCTCGTTGACAGCGACGAATTCGCTGAAGAGGTAGTTCGCGCTTGCGTGGAGCGTGCCATGCTGCGTGAGCTCCTGGAAGATGAGCTTACGGTGATGAAGGAGGCCGGCATCAGAATCGCCGCCCTCGAAGTTGATGACGAGGATAAGCCGGAGGATAAGTAATGAGAGAGAAGATGGAGCGTTTTACATACGGGCTGTCTACTGGAATTTTCGGCCTGTTGGCAGTATTGTTCCTCCTTGTGGCATTTACATCACTTGGAAAGAACCTCATCGATATCTGTGTCCGCGTAGGCTGGAATTGGAGACATGATGGGAACTATGTCGGCCTGTTTGCGGGTTTTGCAGCGTATGGTTTGTTCCTGATCTCGATGATAGTTCCGCGAATGAGGCATAATCTGAACTGGTTCATGAAATTCACTCACGAACTTACGCACACTCTCGTTGCAGTTCTTTTCTTTGCGAAGATCAGGGAGTTTGTGGTTAAGGACAGGGATTGCTATGTTAACTATAAGGCTGGTCCTATCGGATACGTGCCGATCACTTTATCCCCATACTGCATCCCGATTTATACCTTCATGCTGTTCCCGTTCCGATTTGCCGGTGACAGTCACTATATGATAATCTTCGATGCACTGATTGCATTTAGTTATGCCTTCCATGTCCATTCGTTCATCAAGCAGACAAGATTTAGACAGCCAGATATCGAGAACTGCGGCAAGGCAAGGTCGGTTACATTCATTGCGTTTGTGCATATGGCAGTCATCTCGCTTATAATGGCGACTCCTAAGGGAGGAGTACTGAAAGCTATACATAGAGTTTTCTGGGAATATCCATTGGATATCTTAACTGATCCGTCTGGATGGTTCTATGATGTGATCAGGTATTTCTAATAGTCAATGTGTAATTAGGGCTATTCTAATGATAGCTTATTTACTTCTTAAATAATTTACTGAGATATGGCTCTACAAATGGAAAATTTGTAAGAGCCTTTTTTGTGTAATGCGAAATACATTGCAATGAATACTGAAAAGCTGCATATATATGTGTAAAAATTACGCAAAATATTTGCAAAATAGAAATATACTATATATCTTTGCGTAAAATTAACACAGAAAGATATGAATAATGTTGAAAGGATAGTTGTAATGGGTGGTAGTTTTAATCCTCCGACAATTGCTCACTATAAGCTGATGAAGGATGCGATGCAGGTAGTCAAGGCAGACTTAGGATATTTTGTGCCAGTCAGCGATGCATATCTGAAGCGTAAGATGAGATACAGCAAGTCCGCAATGGTCCTGCCGCCAAAGGTTCGTATAGAAATGCTACAGTGTATGTGCGCTGATGGTACTATGAAAGTCTCAGATATAGAGATGGGCACGGTAAAGGCGAGGTCGCTTGAGACTCTGATGGCTATTCAGTCAGAGTATCCTGCAGCTCAGATATATTTTATCATGGGAGACGACAAGATGAAGCTTCTTATCCACCTTTGCAAGAAGAGGGATTTCCTTGAGAACTTCAAGGTCATACTATATTCAAGAAACGATGCTAGTCTGATGAATAGTTTGGAAGGAGTCAGCATCCCGTCGGATTACCTGGATAATATAGTTATGTGTCCGCAGCCTGCGGGAATCTCAGGAGTCAGCTCTTCATTGATAAGGGAGCGTATTATGTGCGGCGAATCATGCGATGATCTGTTATATCCTGGAGTAGCTATGATACTTAAAGATAATTCTGCATTTAATGATAATGTAAACAATAGTGTTGATATTCAAAAAGATAAATATATGAAGTACGGTGTGGAATCCATTAAGCAGATGGTCTCAGTTGATCCCAATGTTAAGTTTATCTATTTTTGGGGTCATAAGCCTAATGTCAACGGTATCACTGAGACAAGTCTGAGTCAGTGGTACGATGTGGAGTTTGAGGTTGCAGGTGTCAAGTATCATACGGCAGAACAATATATGATGGCTCAGAAGGCTCTTTTGTTCGACGATATGAAAGTATTTGAACAGATAATGCTTGCAGACAATCCGCGTGACTATAAGGCGCTTGGCAGGAAGATAAGAAACTTTGACAGTAAGATCTGGGATGCCAGAAAATACGATATTGTAGTTGAAGGTAATAAGGCAAAGTTCAGTCAGAACGATGATTTGAAAGAGTACCTCCTTTCTACTGGTGACGCAATTCTGGTGGAAGCAAGTCCATATGACAGGATATGGGGAATCGGATTATATCCCGGACAAGCTGCAAAAGGAACTATCGATCAGTGGAGAGGACTTAATTTCCTAGGAACTGCACTAATGGAGGTCCGTGATTGGTTAAAAGAAGCCTGATAGGCTTTGCTGGAGAAATATACGTCAAATTTGGATGTTTGAAAGAAACTATATATCTTTGTGTTAAACTTACACAAAATGGAAGGCAACTATGTATATAAATATCCGCATCCTGCAGTAACGACAGACTGCGTGATCTTTGGATACGACCCTAAAGAAGGATTATCTGTGCTTCTTGTCAAGAGAGGTATAGAGCCATATAAGGACTGTTGGGCTTTCCCCGGAGGATTCATCAAGATGGACGAAGATGCTGAGACCGGTGCTAGAAGAGAGCTGAAAGAAGAGACAGGACTCAATACTTCCTACGTAGAGCAGTTCGGATGCTTCTCGGAAGTGAACAGAGATCCGCGAGAGCGCGTCATTACAATTGCATTCTATGCGCTTGTGCGTAAGAGCGAAGTCAAGGGAGGAGATGATGCCAGCGACGCTCACTGGTTTCCGATAGATAATGTCCCGGCACTTGCCTTCGATCATGACAGAATCCTTCGTGTGGCTCTGAAGACACTTAAGGAGAAGATACACTTCATGCCTATCGGTTTTGAACTTCTCCCGCAGGTGTTCACGATGCCTCAGCTTCAGGAGCTGTACGAGTCTATCCTGGAAGTAAAGTTCGACCGCAGGAACTTCTCCAACAAGATGCTCAAGCTCGGTATCCTTACTGAAGTGGGACAGCGTCCGAAGAATGCGGGAAGCCGCATCCCGGTTAACTATAGTTTCAATCCGGAGAGTTATGCAGAGCTGAAGAGCAAGGGATTTCGACTGGAATTCTAACCAAATGATTACATTCTTAAATTATTGACATTATATACAGACTGGTGAAGTTCGCCAGTTTTTTTTTAACAAATCAGGATTTGCGTAAAGAGTACACAAATATAATAGGTAAAAGTTTTAATAAATACGATTATGACAGCTTATTTGAAATTATTCTGGATCTTTATCAAGGCTCAGCTTTGCAGAATCTTCCTCAGAAGACTTAATGTTTCATTCAAGAAGGTTTACGGTGATTGGTACTGCGATATCAAGGGTTGGCCTGAGAAATTCTTCCCGAATGCCCTTATGGTTGGTGATGCAAGCAGGCTTATTCAGATGAACTCGGACGGAAAGGACTATGTCACTTTCGAGGTAATCCCATCAAGGAAGAAAAGAAGTGGCAACGATCTTATTGAGCTTACTCAAACTTCTTCATCAACGACAGGAGGCGGATATTATAAGACTGATTTCGGTAATGCGGATCTTTCCAAGATATGGCTTTGCCCTGTTACCTTATTTGTTCTTGGAAGATATCCGGAATATATCTATTTTCGTAGGATTGAAAATTAAAGACGAAATACCAGCAAATATGAATGATAATATTTTTGCTAAAGCCCGAATTGTTGGCATAGAAGAAATACTTCAGAGGCTGGGCGCCATACGTGCGGGTGGCAGAGGAACTCGTCTACTATACCATTGTCCTTTCCGAGAGGATAGGAATCCATCTATGTACGTAAATACAGATAAAGGTACTTGGATAGATATGGCAAATCCTGATGAGTATAAGGGAGACACTATCAAGCTTGTTGAAATTACATTGAACCTCCGTCCCCTTGAGGCTGCAAGATATATCGTAGGGGATAGTGATGTTTCCTCGACCGAAAGAGTGCAGAACAGTACCCCAAGAAGAGTGCAGACAGTAGACTCGATTGAATATACCGTAGAAGAATTAAAACATCCCGCTCTTTTGGACTATTTGAACTCCAGGAAGATTCCTGCTAACCTGGCGAAGAGACTGTGTAAAGAAATCCACATCGGCAGACTGTTCTATATAGGCTTTGCTTCTCAAAATGGCGGATATGAACTGAGGAACAAACTAGGTAAAAGATCGCTTGGCAATAAGAATATCTCTGTATTGGGAACTGGTGATAAAGCTATTATCTTCGAAGGATTCATTGACTTCCTCTCCCATCTGAGACTCTACGGCTTTATTGCAGATCATAAATACATTGTCCTGAATTCTGTCTGCAATGTGGAGAAGGTCATAGAGCATTTCAATGTCTTTGGTATGCCTCAGTACGTTGAACTCTGGCTCGATAATGACGAAGCAGGCAGAAATGCAGCCGCCACGCTGACAGATAGACTATCTTGCATAGTTGAAGACAAGTCCTCTGTGTATGCTCCTTACAATGATGTGAATGATTGGCTTGTAGCATCAAGATGATTTTTTGTGTGGATTTTACTCAAATTCTGATTACCTTCTCAAATTATTGACATTAATGATTGGAATTCCAACACAATGTTTAATGATTAAATAGGTAAAATTATGGGTAAAAGATTATTTGAGAGTTTAAAAGGTATTTTTTCGACAAGATCGGAAAAGAGACGTGAGTCAGTGAGAGATAGATTGTGTATTCAGGATGTGAAGGAGGAGTTGAGAGAAATGGGGTATTATCCAACCCACGGAAATAGATATTCGACTCTGAAATTTTATTATGCTGATGCATATTATGAAGTGAGGTATGAAGATAGTTGGCTGGATGTAAGAATGTACTTGTTATATGATGATCTATCTGAATTTGAATTATGTAAGAAGGCATCTGAAAAAGTTCATAATGAATTAGGGTTTGTAAAATCAGGAATAGGTTTTCAGGAAGATGGTACCTTTTATGTTCTTTTAAAATGCGATGCATTTATGTCTTCATTAAAGGAATTCAAGAAATTTTTTCCTTGGTATTTTAAAGAACTGAAGGAATCTTATTGGTGGTATATAAAATATCGTAATGAGATTCGTAAAGAGATCTCGAGTGGTCAAACAAGTTTAACTGAAAATTAGGATAATATGATAGTTGTTGCTAATAAGAAAAGAAAGATTGAGAAGATTAAAGAGGAGAATCCAGGAGCATATATCCTGGATGTGACTTCCTCTTCAGAGCAGCATGATGGTAAGATTCTAAGTCCTTTTTATCCTCATGGAAGAATACCCATCCCTGGAGAATCAAAGACGGTGACAGCAACATGTGTCGAAGCTATCTGGCAAGGATTGAAGGTGTTTGAAAATGATGGGATTGACCTTGCAATGTTCAGAAATGACACGATGAAGAACATAAAGCGAACTGTCAGAAAATTTGGCAAGCCTCTGGGGCATCAGTATGGAGTCTTTTCAAAGACCCTTCTGAACTATGAAGACGCAAAGCGTCTGATCTATATTCCGACATATAAATATGTCCTTGAGAATGTCCCTTCTGTAATAAGGTCTCTCGATAAGATCCGCATGTTGCTTGAGACCCAGGACGTCGTCCTGCTTGATTACAACCTGAATCCGGACAATGCCGATAAATCGAAGCCTTTATCACACGCTGAACTGATCAAGATGTATCTTGAAGGAAGATATCCTGAAGAATAATTTCAGCAATCGTTGATTACATTTTCTCATCTGTGACATAATTCTATGTAACCAAGAATAATCACAGATGAGAAAATTTTTTAAAACCCTCTTCGCGGTGTCTGCCGCAATCCTAGCTGCAGGTTATCTTATCCCTGAAAGGAAGGCAATGCCTTGCTGCACACCTGCAGATTATAACCATCAGAGCTTCTGGCACTGGCCTTGGACCAGAGGCGAGAACGGTCATCCGCATACCGGAGTCGATATCTTCGGCAAAGTCGGTGCGCCAGTCGTTTCTCAGACTGGAGGTCTGGTGATCTACGCCAAGAGTATGCCGGGCAAAGCCGGAAACAGCGTCTTCGTCCTGGGTCCTAAGTGGAGAATCCACGAATATCTTCATCTCAATACCATCGACTGCACCGCTATGGACTTTGTGCGTCCTGGTGAGCTCATCGGTACACTGGGAAAGTCCGGAAACGCGGCATCAACTCCTGCCCACGTCCATTACGGCATCGTTACCCCTATCCCATATGTATGGAGAGCCTTCGGTTCTGACGGCACCTGCAATCCTCCAAAACGATTCAACTGGAGACTGATGTTCTGGCTGGACCCTTCTGATCATTTGCCGACTAAATAAAACAATTAATTAAACCAAAATCGTACACAATGAATCCGTATAAATTATTTCACATAATCTATTTGCCGGTTGCTGCGTTCCTATTTCTAGCTACCTGTTATTACTCAACAGGATTGGCAGAATTCGAACGGGAAGATGGCTTTAGCAATGACCTCCGACTTGCCCTTCCCGAATATGTGATTGAGGACAGGAAACTCACGTCCATCTATGAAGGCGAAGATGAATCGAGCATATTCCTTTATGATTCCCTAGCATACTCTATCCGATTTAAGGAGCCTCTTCCAGATAAGTCACTAAGAGTCATCACGTCAGAAAGACGAGGCTGGGAACTCGTAGATGATGACACGTATGCTTTAAGAAGAAGTATTTTATCTGAGGTGATGAAGTGTAGGATTGATGTGCGAGATTGCGTAATGAAAATCAGCTATCTGTCTGATTTTGACCCTTTTGGTCTTGTATATTACCCAATTGTAATAGCAATAGTACTCTGCATAATCTATGTCGTTATGTTAATTCTATTGTCTCTCTTTCTGTTTGCCAGATCAAGACTCAAAAATAACAGGGCAGTTTAAACATGATTACCTTTCACATCAATTGACATTATTCTCTAAACTTAAGGAAGAGCATGCATATTAATACGTAATCATATGAGAAAATTCAAAAAATACTTACTCGTCTTATTGGCTGCGTTTGTTGCGGTAGTTGGACTATGCATTATCATATGTAATAGCAAACCTCTCGATATAGGCAGCAAGGTGGAAGAACTTAAAAAATACTGCGCAGCCAAAGGGTACAATACTGATTATGCGATACTTGTAGATTATGGGAGGACATCTCTACAACAACGCATGTTTGTATATGATTTTAATCAGGATAAGATTTTGATGCAGTCGCTTGCTGGACATGGTTCTGGTGGTAATAGCACCATTTTAAAGGCTGCCTTTAGTAACTCACACGGAAGTCATTGCTCATCATTGGGGCATTACAGGATAGGAAGAAACAGAATGATGTATAATCGTCCGTATGTCCCAGCCTTTGAACTTATCGGCTTGGATAAGACTAATTCGAATGCCCTAGATCGCGGAATATTAATCCATCCATCAGCAGGGCCAATAAGTTGGGGTTGTGTAACTCTCCCGTTATATAGATATCATCAATTGTCAGAGTTCTTGGAGACTCAACGTAATGTAATTCTATGGGCATATGAATGATGTCATGATTACCTTTTGAAGCGATCGACATTAATAATGTGAACACAATTTAAAATTAAATAACATCATGAAAAATTTAACTACTGAACAGAAGATTACCAAAGTTGGTGTCTTTTCTCTTGCAGCTCTTGCTGTCATCGGTATAATAGCGACTTTCCTTACTGCTTGTGATATTGATCTTAGTATAATCACTAGTAATTTTTTGGAACAACTGTTTTTCTTCATAGTTGTCTCACTCTTCATTTTGGTCGGATTTTGTTTTCCAGTATCGTTCTTGATGAATTGCTCAAGTATTGCCGCCAGTCTTAAGGAAGAACGTAGAAATAAAGTATAGCAGTGGTTGCCTTTTGCAGCAACAATGTAGGCGTCGCCACATTGCAGGAAGGAGACATCGTATTCATTGAGAGCCAGTCTTCTCAGTCTCCGTATATTAAGGTCGGTACCATGTCAAAGTGGACACATTGTGGCATCGTAGTGAATACACCCGAGGGCATGAAGGTGCTTGAAGCTTCAAAGACAGTCAGACTCACACCAGTCGACATCTATAAGACAATCTAGAATGAACAGAATCATCAATATATTTTTAATCATTTCTGTGCTGGCTCTGTCGTCATGTAACTATCTGCCACAGGTCGATAAGGTCAAGATCACTCAGTTACAGGGACAAGTTCAGTTTACAGATACGTATAAGCCTGATGCAGCCATATGTATACCCGCTGCATATACGGATAAGGAGGGGAAAATAGAAGGGCAATACCGAATCAACGGTAAGACATATGGTAGCAAAAGCCTGAAGGAATTTACCTCTATCCATCCTACCAAAGGTCTTGTAATAGCTCATGAGTGGATGTCCGAAAACGGTTTTCAGCAGCATGTGCTCGTTAAAAATGGCAAAGTCAGAAGCTTTAAAGATAAACGTAGATTTAGACGACGCGCATTATGCTACAGTTCATCCAATCCGGGATCTTTGTTCATAATTGAGTCTACAAGGAAAATGACGTTGAATGAGTTTGCTACTGAGGTCGCCAGATATAGCACTACTGCAGTTAATCTTGATATGGGCAGATGGGGATATGGCTGGATCGGGAATAAGACTCTTTGCCCATGGGCTGTCGGCTTCAAGCATTGGCAGACAAACTGGATAGTCAGCAATTAGGCTCTGAGGGTTCCTGTTGCCGATTGATTACATTTTCAAAATAACGACATTAATAGTTGTAATATATACACGCATTAGTGTCCGGTAAAAAATCATAAAAGTTCTTTGAAAATATTGAAAGTTAGGTAGTTATAGAGGTTTTTCGAGTCAACCGATTTGAATTTATCTTTG
>JAGKTT010000081.1 GCA_021153285.1 Bacteroidia bacterium | reverse complement strand
GCCCTCCGAACACTCTATTGTCCAGTTCAGAGAAGACGTGAATCTGAGAGTCTCAATTCCTCCGTCGGATTTGATTTGAATATTATCCTTGCTGCTTGAAGCCAACTCTATCTGTCCGACAGGTCCATCCTCTTCCCCACCTGTAACCGGTGTACAGGCAGAGAAGACAGATAGAATTGCAATTAAAGCTATTGTTATCCTTTTCATAAGGTCTTGTTATTTAACCCAGAAAGATGGAACATAGTTCAGCTGCAAAAGGTTTCCTGTTCTGAGAGCCATCTGCTCAACCGGACGTGCTACCATAGGGCTCGGCTCTACTGAAACTGTCTCGGCTTTCTCTCTTACTGTCACGACAGGCTTACCTGTAACAACCTCTCTTGTATTTACAGAAGCAGGAGCGGAAGCGGCCTTAGACTGTCCGTTAAGCTCTGCAACCAATGCCTTGAGATCCTCGATATTGCCCTTCTCTTCAGCTGTAGGACAAAGGAGGAAACGTCCCAATGCACCCTTTCCGCCGTTTGCATCTTCTGCATATGCAAATACTGTCTGCTCCATCTGCCAAGTAGTAACAAAGAATGAATATGGCTGCTGGAGAGATACAACATCCCAATGGAACTTGAGCATCTCATTGATATAGAAGTCATCGTACTCTACTGCATCCATACCGTTTCCTTCAAGAACGCCACTATAAAGCGCTGTAGCTGCAGAATCCACGTTATATTTGACAACAGCGATGGCCTTGCCGGCTGTTACAGCAGGCTGTCCGAAAATAGAACCGGCCTCTTCATCTCCCGAATAGTATCCGACGAGCTCGATTTCAGGAACGATGGTTCCCACTGGCTTTGTCTTGGCAAACGAAGGATATGCATGAGCCTTGACAACCTTTCCTGTCTTGGCATCAAGTGCAAGAATATACACGGTGTACTCTGTGTCAGGATTGAGGTTTTCTGCATCCATCACATTCGGACCATTCCAGTAATTCTGGGCAATCATCGCACTCATAGTAAGATCAGGGCTGAACATCTTGTTCATCTCATACGTCTGCTGGATTCCGGTCTCTACCTCTGCTACGATTGCAGCTTCGTCATATTCAGAAGCCACACATACATCACCATAATAATATGTAGTAGCATCAGAAGGAGTCACATTGAATGAGAATCCGTAAGTAGTAGTCTCATTGAGAACAAGGTCGAAAGTACATTCTGCAGGATCTGCACCCGGAAGAGTTCTGAATGTCACCATTTCAGGTTCTGAAGTAACGCCGCCGGCATATCCGAATGCGATTACATAATAATCAGTATCCGGTGCATCAAGCTTGAACTTATACGGGCTGCCAGGGCCTCCGGTATAATCCTGAACTCCATAATAAGACATAAAGCCCATATCCAGCCAAGACTTGTTTGCCGCAACGATTGCATCCACGATTTCAGCAGGGGTAGATACACCATCATACGCCTGGCACATCCAAACGAAGGCAGCCTCCAGGTCAGATGGAGTAATCTTGATAGCAGCTCTCATCTGCTCTACATCAGTAACTGAAATATCGAATGTCAGCTCAGATTTAGCGACATCACCTGTAGTATAAGTTCCCTCAGATGGTTCTGATGCGATGAGAAGATTGTTACCCTCGATCTCAAAGGCAGCAATAAGATATACATATTCTGTATTGGCATTCAAGCCTTCTGCCTGAAGAGTCTGCTCTCCCTTGAGGAACATTGCTGAAAGGATCTGCTCCTCTGTGTATCCCTTACCGGCGTATGTCTGAATCTCGTTCTCTGTGTATGCCTGATAGAACACATCCTTTGTCCACTGGTAATCACCCGCTGGATCTGTATAGGCATCATACATCGCCTTTGTCACTGTAAGAAGATGCCAAGCGATGTTGTTATCAGAAGGAACCACCTTGAATGACACAGTATTATTCTCCACTGTAGTTGTAACATCAAAGGTGTATTCCACAATCTCCACAGCCTCTGTCTTGAACTCCTTGACAACAGGGAAGGTTGTGAATTCCCAATCCTTGGCAGGATCTACGCCGAATACCACCAATGCATACTCTGTGTCTACTGCAAGACCTGTAAGTTCCACACGATCCTGAGCACCTTTCACTGCGACCTTAGGCATCTTTTCCGCGAAAGTGAGGCCCTCTGCACCAGCCGCTGCCTTTATGTCGGCAAAAACAAGATTCACGATATCCTCATCCTCAAGTCCCTCGATGCTATCAGCTGTCTTGACAACAGCAAGATACTCCTTATCAAGAAGAGCTGGAGTCACAGTATATGTTACCGAAGTCTTTGTCACCGCATCAACAGCCACCTCAAAAGACTGGATAGCAGGTGTCGGATCTGGTTCTGGTTCCGGTTTCGGAGTCGGTGTAGGATCTGCAGGATCACATCCTGCCATCACTGCCAGGCTCAAGGCCACGGACATCATCATTAAAATTCGTTTCATGACATCTGTAGTTTAAGTGTGAAATCACTGCGGCACCGACCCAAAATATCGAAACATATGTAAAATCATATTGGAGCTCTCCTGTAACGGGATCAGGAACAGCCTGTCCGTCAATAAGCCATCCGCTTATTATGTTCATAAGACCGGCTGCCGCGTATGATGCAAGACCGACAATTCCCAAAGCCGCCCCTGTAGCCTTTCTCGGCACAAGATCCACAGCCATAAGTCCTCCGATGAAGCTGATGAGCACTCCGATGGCGATTCCGAAAAGAACCATAGACACTACGTTCACGAACCAACTGTCACCACCATAAAGGAAAAGCACAAGTGCAACGGACTCCATTATTCCGGCTGCGAGTGCAGGCCATTTTCTGTCTCCCTTGAACAGCGTATCGGATATCCATCCTGCGCATACTGTTCCGATAATACCGGCAATGGTATTTATTGCAATTATAGAAGATGCCTCAAGAAGTTCAAACCCTTTCGTCTTCTGAAGGAAGAACATACCCCATTCATTGATGGCATAACGGCTCATATACATAAAAGCACTCGAAAGGGCAAGGATCCAGACACCTGTATTACGGAGAACCGCCCTCTGTATCCTGCTTGTTTCAGCGGAATTATCGGTAACTCGTGCATTTCTTTCCGAAACTTCACGGTCATACTCCTCCTGAGTCTTTTCCCCGGCCAGGACTTCGACAGGAGCCAGTCCCTTGCTCTCAGGGGTATCGTGAAGCCATAAAGCTATCAAAGTCACTCCAAGAACTCCAGCCAGAGCTGCACCGAAGAAGCCCCACTGCCATCCTGCCGCAGAAACCAGAGCGGCAACAAAAAGGAATGATAATCCTTCACCGAAATTATGGGATGCACTGAAGAATCCGTAGTATGTACCTCTGATATTGAGAGGATACCATCTCGACAATGATATTATAGCCGGAGGAGAGCCCATTGACTGCGACCATCCGTTGATTGTCCACATAATGGCGAACATTACAAACATCGACGAACTGGCTATTCCAGCCATTCCTTCCCAAAGACCGAGCAAGCCCATCATCATATTGGCAACTGCCGAAACGATAAGACCGGTCGCCATAAATTTCTTTATGTTGCAGTAATCTGCAAGGAAGCCGTTCACAAATTTTCCTACGGCATATGTCCAATACAGACAAGCACCGATAATACCGAGCTGTGTGGCATCAAGGACGCCCGAGTCAATTATAGGCTGCTTCATCACATTTAGTGACGTACGGCACACATAATATAGACTATAGCCCAATGTAGCTGCCACAAAAGCCTGGAATCTCAGCTTCTTATATTGCTTACCCGCCTTATCGGCAAGCAGTTTTTCCGCAGAAGGCTGGCTTACCTTATAAAAGTCAGTTATTTTCTTCAACATAGTTCAATGTTTATTTTAGAAGATGCTGTTCAGCAGTGCTGCAAGTCTGTAGCCTGCATACAGAATCTGTGTTTCTATCAGCGGCAAGGCTTCATTGACAAAGTCCTGTGCCACATTGTCTCCCGGTGCGGACATCTCGAACTGGACGATGCATCTGCGAGCGCTATCTTCAAGCCAGTCCCGGGGAGTGCCGGCTACCATTGCCTTTATCTCCTTCGCAGACTTTCTGTCAAGTTCCTCAGCCCACTCACTTACAGACCATATGCGCGAAGACTGTATCGCAGCCTCATCCCATACAGTATGGATCTTCATTTCCTTTACTGGCTTTATGTAACCGCCGCCGAACTTCACCTTATAGTCCTGATTTCTTCCGAGATAATATATATGAGCCGGACAATGCATATCACCTACAAGATGCAGGAGATACTTGATATTGACAGCGACTGTCGAGTCCGGGAGATTCCTAAAGTTCTTAAGAAGTTCTACGGCATCGTCAATGGCAGATACCGCATCACCCGTTTCCGGATATGGAGAATATTTGAGGTTTTCATCCACCCTGGCTACGTGCCACTTGGTAGTAAAGGCGTATTCCGGAGTATGACGATATTCGTCCATCCACTTGGCATAATATACAATGGAATGGTCTCCAAGATACTTTTCGACTACTTTTCGTGCAGAAGGCTTCAGATTGTCATCAGCAATCTTGGCGATAGTCTCGTGACCTTCCCTTCCCCATCCAAAGGCCGAACCGCTCATAAGCAGTCCGGCCATCATAATAAGTAAAAGTCTTCTCATCAGTCGTGTCTACCTACCGAACGGAGATAATTTATAAGCAATTCCGGACGGTCTGTCTGGATCATAGAGAATCCCATATCCAGATACTGGCCATAAACATCTGCAGGATCAGCAGCATCGAATGCAGCGTCATCGTCATTGCCGTATCCGCCGCAAAGCGATGGCCATAATGTATTGACCCAGGCTTTAGAGCCTGTTTCAAGGATCTTGGCCACACAGCTGTCAATTTCCTCGCCCGGATACTGCCAGCACACCTCGTAGGCCATAGGCACCACTCCTCTATCCTGATACTCAGCGAAAAGAGCCTTGCCCTTTGGCTTATTGATGTCGATTATCGGCATATAGAGGAGATTGTTCTCGTGCTTTGACATATCCTCGTTTACCTTATCCAGATTGCTCTTGCCCTTCATCAGAACCTGTCCTGTAACACCGAGTTCATCAGCCAGCTCGACTATTTCCTTATAATAAGGATAAGCGTGATCCACATTTACAAGGATTCTGTCCTTGCAGCATAAAAGAGCTTCCCTGAGTGTCGGAACCTTGATTGTGTCTGTAGCTACATTATGAGCTCTCTTCATATTGAAGGTCATCAGAGAGTCGTATGTAATGTCGCTGACAAGACCCTTTCCAGTGGTCATACGGTCGATAGTCTTGTCGTGCATAAGGATAAGCACGCTATCCTTTGTCATCTTGACATCAAGCTCCATCATATCCACACCCATACGGATAACCGATTCAATGGCAGGGATGGAATTCTCCGGGTAGTTCCTCCAGTCACCTCGATGAGATATTACCACGACATAGTCGGATTCGGGATCGTTTATCTCCGCAAGAATCTTCTCTGCCCTGTTGGCATACTGCTGTTCGCTTTTCTTCGAAGTGCACGATACTGCCGCAAGCACTGCCGCAGCAGACATCAGAATATATAATGCTTTTCTCATATGGTCGGACTGATTACTGAATGGTTCCAAATTTAATGTTTTCTTTCGTTACATTCACTGCCGAAGCTCCCACCTGACCGATATAATCGAAGTAGTTATCTGCATTGACCTCAACCACATCATAGTTACCACCATTGTATTTACCTACAGTACCTCCACAGATGCAGTCAGTGATGGTAGCGGCCTTCGAACACTGTCCGAAGAACGAACCCTTGTATGCATTATTCTCCTTGTCAGAAATCACTCTTCCGTACGTCTCGACACCATCGAGAACATTGTCATCCGAATTGACAAGACAGAGCACGCCACCCACAGCACCTGCCGTCGTAGAGATCAGGTCACCGAAGTTTCTTGAATCATATATCGCAGAACCGGCACCAGTGATGCAGGTAATGTTACCCAGACGGGCTCCACCTGATGTCTTGAACGTGTTCAGATTGTCACCATAATTATCGCATCCGCGTACGTGGGTGTATCTGTTGCAGGCTGCAACCAGACCGGAAGCACGTGCGGTAGCTGACTCGATATCTCCGCGATTGACACAGTCAAGTACAGCCACAATCTCGGTGCTGTTCAAGTGATTCGTACCGAATCCGAGAATACCTGCCACCTGCACAGCTGTTCCTCCGTTCTTGGTATTGCCGCCGGCTGCAGCAACTACCTTTCCGTGATTGACAACCTTGCTGATGACTGTGCTGTCTGTCTCGGCGAATGCCATTCCTACGACAGCCATAGTCATCCTCTTGTTATCACCGCCATTTCCGTCGAATGTCATTGCTGCATTGGATGTGATATTACGTACGGTGGCATCCCACATCATTCCGGCAACGAGACCGCAGTCAGTAGGGGCAGTAGCCTTCACCTGAAGCGAGCAGGTTTCGTCAAAGACAATATTCTCCACGACAGCACTTGCGCCAAGGCCTCCGAAAAGGCCCCAGGCACCACCTGTAACGGCGTTATCACATACCATATTGAAGTTTTTGATGGTATGTCCCTGGCCGTCGAAGTAACCGGTGAACATCTTTCCGGATGTGAGAGAAAGCGCGTTGCTTGCCCAAGTGAATGCAGATGCACCGATAGGAGTCCAAGATGCGACAGATGACATATCGATGTCATTCAGGAGAACTACCTTTCCATCCGCGTTCATCCAGTTCACGATGCTTTCACCGGCATTTACAGCTGCTGCAAATGCCACAAAATCTTCTGCCGACGCAATACCACCGGCCTTTGCAAACGCATACATCGGCTTTGCAAGATGTCTTGCATAGAAGTTCTCACCCTTCTGAACATATGAAGTCACGCCTGTCTTATATACATTTCTCGAATATGAGCCTTCTGAGGTGGTGAAGGTTATCTTAAGTCCGCTGGCTGTAGAAAAACGTCCGACAGGGAACTTGAGGGTCATTGCCTGCTTAGGATCTGCGTTTGCAGGAAGGTTGAGAGTAAGGCTGTTGCCTGTACCATTCTCTGCAGGAGTAACTGCAAGAGTTGCAGGATCTACAGTTCCTGTAAAGCTGAGATAGCCATCGAAATCAGCAGCGGAAGCAGGCTCTACTGTAACGGAC
>JAGKTT010000080.1 GCA_021153285.1 Bacteroidia bacterium | reverse complement strand
GATGACTGGAAGAATGATGCGTTCGTTCATCGCTCTCTGGCGATGAGATTCACTGCAACCTGGTGCGGATATTGCCCTTATATGGGTACTGCCTTTGATTCTGCCAAATCACAGATGGGTAGCGCACTTGAGCTTGTGAATCTGCACGGAGATGGATCCGATCTTGTCTTCTCTGGAACTAACGAACTCATTAACAGATTCCGTGTGTCAGGATTCCCTACAGGAGTCGTCGATGCGAGAGCTTCAATCCCGAACTACAACTCTACTGCTACTACTGCTTCTGTAGCTGTGGGTGTGGCACAGGAGACACAGCAGGCTTATCCGGCCAAGACTGGTATAGAGCTTGAGAGCTCACTTGATGGAACAAGACTGACAGTGGATCTGGGCCTTTATGTAAAGGAGGCAGACTCATATAGAGTGACTGTTCTTCTTATGGAGGATGGCATTTACGGATATCAGAACGGAGGTTCCAACAACTATGAGCACAAGGATGTGGCCCGACTTGCTCTGACATCAATGTCAGGAGAATCTGTCAGAATATCTGAGGATTATCAGGTATGGACCAAGACATATACCGCTGACATCAAGTCTTCCTGGAAGGCAGAGAATCTCGAGATTCTCGTCTATGTCGAGAAACCATATGGCGATCAGTCAAATGTCTCTGAAGTGGATGGAGCTGAGTATGGAAGATATGGCGACACTTACATCGACAACTGTCGTGTAGTAAAGGTCGGAACAGAAGCTCCTCTGGAACTTAAATAGACCACTATCTGAGGTAGACCTTGAAGAATTCCCATATCTCACGACAGGTGTCCATATCGTTGAGAGCCCAAGTGTGCTTTCCTCCGATCACTTCGTAGAGACGTATTTCGATGGCGGGCCCGCCTTCCCAGGCTGGCTCGCCACCTTTGTATCTATGAAGGACCACCTTGTTTCTCACCAGCGGCATTTCGATTGTTTCTTCAAAGGTGCAGCGGGCCTGTGCCACCCAATATCCGACTGCTTGAGGGACAGCCAGATATGCACCCCATCCTCCTTCATTGAAAGGATCTCCTTCCCACTTGGATGTCTTGTCCATTGTTCCGTGGACTTCCATAAGCGGGACAGGTTTCTTTGCATTGTATTTCTTATATGACCATTCCATCGAGAGACCGGCTATAGGAGCGAAGGCCGCGAAGAAGTCAGGCTTGAGATAAGCCATCAGGTAACACATCTCGCCTCCGTTGGACATACCGGTCAGAAAGGTATTCTGACGGCTCAGACCGTGCTCTTTCTGAAGATGTCTGGCCAATGAGCAGAGGAAATCCACATCGTCGGTCTTGAGGCCTTCCTGGAAAGGATAACCTACATTCCAGCAGGTCTTGCCTCTTGCATCCAGGGCTCCCTGAGGATAGCAGAGTGCGAAACCGTTCTCTTTTGCTACCTGGATCATTTCAGGACGGTAGCCCTCGGCGCTGGCTTTGTAGCCGTGGAGCAGCAGTACCAAAGGTGCATCATCTGCAAGATTCTCTGGCAGGTACAACCAATATTCCCTATCCATACCTTGGTGTCTATAAGTGTGTCTGACAGCTTCCTGTGCAGAGGCCGTCAGTACGTTCAAGGCACATAAAAGTGTCAATGCGGTGCGTAAGATAGTCTTCATATTATTTTTTTCTTGTTCTGCTGTTTGTATTGGCTTGGAGTGAGGCCTGTGCAGTTCTTGAAAGCAGTGCTGAAATAGCTCTGGCTTGCAAATCCTGTCTTTTCTGCAATCTCTGCAATAGGTATATCCGTATTTTCCATCAGTGATTTTGCCTTCTCTATGCGGATTCTGGTTATGTATTCCTTTGCTCCGGCCCCTGTTATGCTTTTCATCTTATTGAACAGAGAAGCACGGCTCAATCCCATTTCCCTGCACAGAAGTATCTGGTCCAGATCCGGATTGCTGAGGTTGTCGGATATTATTTTATTCAATCTGATGATGAATCCTTCTTCATTGGAACCATATTCCGATGTGGGTGCTCCTTCATTGTCCAGATATTTCTTTTTGATCTCTTTCTTTTTGCGGAGCATTCCCTTGAGGAGCTCCAGAAGGGTGTCCACTTCGAATGGCTTGGCCATAAATGCGTCCGCACCTGCCTTGTAACTGTCTATCTGGCTTTGGCCGTCTCCCCGTGCCGTAAGAAGAACGACAGGGATATGACTGTATTTCTCATTGTCTTTGAGTGCAGAACATAGCCTGTATCCGTCCCCGTCAGGCATATTTACATCGCTGACTATTATGTCCGGAAGTTTTCCATTGTTCAGGGTAGCCAGAGCCTTGTTGCCGCTGGTAGCTGTGATGATTTCTGTGAATTCACCTGTAAGCGCTTCCCGGAGGAAATCCAGAAGATCCTGACTGTCATCCACCAACATAAGCCTGGTGCTTGAAGTCGTGGTGGTTTCAGAGACCGGCGCAGTGAAAACGTCAGCCGAATTGTCATCCATAATCTCGTTGAGATAGGCTTTTGAAGGTATTTCCGATGTACCTCCTGATGTGACTGGGACTTCCCACCAGAATGTGGCACCTTTGTCCGGATTGTTTTCAGCTCCGATCTGTCCACCCTGAAGTTCCACCAGAATCTTTGAGTAAGACAGACCGATACCGCTTCCGTACTGCTCATTGGTGCTTTGGTAGAAACGGGTGAACATCTTGGATTTGTCGATGTCTCCAAGCCCAGGACCTTCATCGCTTATGCTTACTCTTACATTCCCGTTTTCCTGAAGGGAGGTTCTGATGTGGATGTGGCAGCCTTTTGTGCTGTGCTTTACAGCATTCATCAAAATGTTCATCAGAATGGTCTCGCATTTCCTGCGGTCGAATTCCACATCTTTCACTCTGACATCTGCATCTATGTCTATCAAGATTCCTTCGGCATCTTCTTCCTTTATGATGTCTTCAATGGTATTGACGAGCCACTGGTTGAAGTCAGTCTTCTCTATTTTCAGTCCGCTCTTTCCTTCTTCGAACTTCCTCAGGTCAAGAACCATATCCAGGAGGATCTTCATACGCTTGGACTGTCTGTAGATGCGTTGCAAGGTGGCTGTCTTTCTGAACATCAGACCTATGACTATGCTTGAGCTTATAATCATAATGAAGACAAGAACTCCTGCTATGAACCATCCGCTCAGATACCAAGGTCTTGGTATCTTTATTGTCATTATCTTCGATGGCTCTGTCCACTCTCCATTTCTTTTCGTGCAGGATACAAGCACCTCGTATTTTCCAGGTTCCGGAAGGTCTCTGATTTCAAGTGTAGGTGAAGTAAGCCTGTAGTCTTTGCCGCTTCCCGGGATGGAGAATCGGTACATCTTATGTCTGGATATATCGGTTTCCTGTGTCGAAACACTGATGCTCAGGATCTTGGTTGCGCGGGGAACCTTGTATATCCCGTCTTTCCCCGAATAGATCCTTTCCTTGTCGGCGGAAATGTCGTATAGGCTTAATTGAGGAATTTCTGAAGCGTCGATCGTGTATTCCGAATCAATACGCAGAAGACCCTGTACGCCACCTATATATACATCTCCGTTATATGAGAGCAGGCGCGGCTTGCTGAGATACTCGTTCGGAGAGGCTCCGTCTGATTCTCCGAACATAGCGAAGCTGTCTTTATCCGTAAGGTACGCGTATAAGCTGCTACCTGCACCTATCCACACCTTTGACTTTCCGTCCCATACTACTGTGGATGTTCCAGTGAAGAGGTTTGTCTCGATGTGATGAGTGCTACGGCTGTTTTCGTCGAAACGGCAGAGACCATTGTTTGTAGCAAGCCATATGCTTCCGTTCTCTCCAAGGTATCCGCTGCTGATTCTATAGTCTCCGGTATCGCCTATTTTCTGGAGTTTATCTCCATTGAGCAGATATATATTGAAAAAATCGTGTAAATACAGACCTTTTTCCCCTGTTCCGATGACATAAACTGATCCCGATGTTCTTCCTTCTTCTAATGTGACTGAGGTGCACAGGCCTGTCTTTCTGTCGTACATCTTTATGAAATCAGCGAGTAAATACAGTTCTCCGTTCTTTCCGTTAGAAGTAAGGAGGCTCCTTCCTGTGTATTTCATAAAATAACTAAGCCTCTCGTCCTTGATTTCCAAAGAACGTACAGCCCCTGTGTGTTTGTTGAAGATCCAGATTCCGCCTGAGTAAACAGAAAGAGCCAGTTCCGATTCTGAATATGTGGATATCGTGATTATCTTAGTTCCGAGAGTTCCTGGATAATGGGTGAACTTTTTCGTGGCAGGGTCGAATCTGTTCAGTCCGCCTCCATCCGTACCTATCCATATGGCATCATTGTTCTCCTCCTGGAACAGACATAGCACTGTGTGATTGGTCATTCCGTCAGAGAGGCCGATGTGACTGTCAAAGTAGGTTTTCATTCCGCTTGGACTGACTTTTATCAGTCCGTCTCGTGTGCTTCCTGCCCAGATGTTTCCGTAATTGTCCGCATATATACTCTTGATCGAGTGAGCGGGGAATGAAGATGAGTCTCCCGGTATGTATGAAAGTACATTGATCACGTCGTTTTCCGGATCGATGACATTGATGCCTCCGCCATCGGTACCTGCCCATATCTTTCCGTCTTTTTCGGTAAGACAGATAACAAGATCACTGCTTAGCGATGAATTCCCTGTGCTATAGGACCGATAGAGCGTCCAGTCCTTTTCATACACCCAGATTCCTTGATTGTAACAAGCGATCCATACTCTGCCTTTGCTGTCGATATGTACAGCTGAGACTTCGATCGGGGATTTTGTCGGGACCTCGGTGACTTCTCCTGTCAGGGTATTTACCAGAATGCTGCCATTGCTGGAACTGCACATCAATGTCGAACTGTCGACTTTATTTATTATCGAACAGTATCTGTTTCCCGGATTGCAGAAAGGAGACAGCCGCTCCTCTTCATAAGTATATCTGTAAATGCACCCGACTCCGCCGAACCATAATCCCTCCTCGTCCTGACACATACTCATAAAAGAATGCGTTTCCTTCTCTTGAGTGCAATTTATTACCCTGAAAGCCTCCTCACCTTTTTTTCTGTGCATTATCCATCTGTCAGTAAGGATCCATATCCCTCCTTTAATATCTTCTTCTATATCGTAGACCGCTCTGCCGATGAACAGAGAATCATTGAAATGTTTGATATTGTATCCATTAAAGGAATAAAGCCCACGGGGAGTACCCAGCCATACTGCTCCATCTTTTTCTTTATAGATGCAGTTTACAGTAGAGGTCAGACCGTTCTGGTTCGATATTTTGGTGTATATGTATTGTTCACCGGCCTTGAGGTACAGTGTAGAAAGAATGATGTAAAGACTCAGTGCGATCCGTTTCATTTCTTATCGATATTGACGAAACAAAGATAAGAAACTTTTAGATTTTCGAAAATGTCTAACCTTCTTTTGAAAATCGTTCAATTGCGTGTGTACTTGACAAAATCTAAAATCAATTGTTCAAATGTGGATTTGCCAGAGTTGAAGTGCATCTAATTTTGCAGTGGGACAACACAAAGTCGCAGTATATGAAAACCACAATCACATTCGCTGTTTTTATGTTGCTTCTGCCTTTTATGACAGGATGCTCGGATGGTGCAAAAGAGAATGACAAAGTCTGCACCAGATTCAATATTGTATGCCAGGGCCAATCTCAAACTGCCAGCTTGAAGATAAGGTTCAATTCAGCAAAGAAAAAGGATGAGACTGCTCTCGCAATGGAAAAGGCAGCTGGGCAGTGGAGTCGGAATCTGTATCTATCCGGAGGCTATGAATCTTTGGAGGAATATGTGGTCGCTTACGGGCAGAATCCCTGAATTCCGGATACAACCATATTCCGGAGTTTTGCAAATATAATAAAAAGGTTTTTTAATAGCGCGGTAAAATTTAACAATCTTTATTTTAAGTACCTTTTTGCTTGAAAATTAATCGTTAAGACCGTTGCTTTTTTAGAAAAATTAAATAATTTTGTCAACCCTTCTCAGGAGAAATTCCATCTGGAGGGGCAGGAAAGACACATTTATTAATAACAACTAATATGAATTACCTATTCTATCTTGTGCCGGCGGCGGCAGTGATTGCACTGGTGTTCGCCTACATTTTCTTCCGTCAGATGATGAAGGAAAGCGAAGGAACTGTGACAATGAAGCAGATTGCACAGTTCGTAAGAGAGGGAGCTATGGCTTATCTGAAGCAGCAGTACAAAGTCGTGATTATCGTCTTTATCGTACTCGCTGCTCTTTTTACTTTATTGGCTTTCCTCGGAGTGCAGAACAGCTGGGTACCGTTCGCATTCCTTACCGGTGGTTTCTTCTCGGGTCTTGCAGGCTTCGTGGGAATGAAGACCGCCACTTATGCTTCAGCAAGAACAGCAAATGCAGCTCAGAGATCGCTCAACTCAGGACTTAAGGTCGCTTTCCGAAGCGGTGCCGTGATGGGTCTTACAGTGGTAGGTCTCGGACTTCTCGATATTGCCATCTGGTGGATCATCCTCAATGCATTCGTTGACATCGAGGGAACCCAGAAGCTGGTGTTCATCACCACCACAATGCTTACATTCGGAATGGGTGCCTCTACACAGGCCCTCTTCGCACGCGTAGGTGGAGGTATCTACACAAAGGCAGCCGATGTAGGAGCAGACCTCGTGGGTAAGGTGGAAGCCGGTATTCCTGAGGACGACCCTCGTAATCCGGCTACCATCGCCGATAACGTAGGTGACAATGTCGGTGACGTTGCTGGTATGGGTGCTGACCTTTACGAGTCTTACTGCGGATCCATCCTTGCTACAATGGCTCTCGGTGCAGCGGCATTCAGCGGAGTCGGTGTCGAAGAACAGATGAGGGCAATTCTTGCTCCGATGACAATTGCGGCAATCGGCGTAGCTCTTTCAATCCTCGGTATCTATGTGGTACGCACCAAGGAAGGTGCTGGTATGGATGACCTCCTGAAGTCTCTCGGACGCGGTACAAACCTCAGCTCTATCCTTATCGCTGCCGCTACATTCGGTATTATGTATCTTCTCGGTATGGACAACTGGTGGCAGCTCTCACTCTCTGTGGTAACAGGTCTTGTAGCAGGTGTGATCATCGGTCAGGCTACAGAGTACTATACATCACATTCTTACCGTCCTACCCAGAAGCTCGCCGAGTCAGCTGAGACAGGTCCTGCTACAGTGATCATTTCAGGTGTAGGTCTCGGTATGCTTTCTACAGCCATCCCTGTAGTGACAATTGCAGTGGCGATCCTCCTTGCATATCTCTGCGCAAACGGATTCGACCTTTCATTCTCGGCAGAAAGCCTCTCGACAGGTCTTTATGGTATCGGTATCGCGGCTGTCGGAATGCTCTCGACTCTCGGTATCACCCTTGCAACAGATGCATACGGTCCGATTGCTGACAACGCAGGCGGTAATGCTCAGATGAGCGAGCTCGACCCTGAGGTGCGCAAGCGTACAGACGTTCTCGATGCTCTCGGAAACACTACAGCTGCTACAGGTAAGGGATTCGCAATCGGTTCTGCAGCCCTCACAGGTCTTGCCCTCCTTGCTTCTTACATCGAGGAAATCAAGATCGGTCTGAGCCATCTCGGAAGGCAGATCGTCGATGTAGCCGGCAATACCATAGATGCGGCTCAGGCTACAATTCCTGATATTATGGCTTACTATCACGTGGACCTTATGAATCCAGTGGTTCTCGTAGGTGTATTCATCGGTGCAATGATGTCATTCCTCTTCTGCGGTCTCACTATGAACGCAGTAGGTCGTGCTGCGCAGAGTATGGTTAC
>JAGKTT010000029.1 GCA_021153285.1 Bacteroidia bacterium | reverse complement strand
ATAGCTTCCGTCGGTAGGGTTGTCAAGAAGGCCGAGGATGTTCAGGAGGGTTGACTTGCCGCATCCTGAAGGTCCCATAATTGCCACGAATTCGCCGTCCTTGATTTCGAACGAAACCTTGTTAAGCGCTGTTGTCTCGATTTCCTCTGTACGGAAAATCTTGCTGAGGTCTGTAACTGTAATCATCTTGGTATTATTTAATCGTTAATATACATTCTCATTTACTCAAAATAATCACACACGGTGTGCCAAAGTGCCTAATTTGTTGAGTCGTAGATATTTATGGGTTTTAGGAGGTAAATGCAGTGTAAAGAAATTTTACACTTTTGTAAAGTCATCCCTGAAAATGTAAAGAAAATTACGATTAAACTCAATAAGAAAAGAGCCTGGAAAGAAAACTTTCCAGGCCCCGAACTTTATGAAGAGTTAATTTACATATCTTTATCCATATTCTGGAGCAGAGCATCGTTAGTGCCCCAGCGGCGCATACGGTCCTGAAGAAGCTCCATTGCTTCTATGCAGGTCATATCTGCAAGGAATTTGCGCATAATCCAGATACGGTTTGCAATGGCGGCAGGGTAAAGAAGATCGTCGCGACGTGTACTTGACAATGTAACATCCACTGCCGGGAATATACGCTTGTTGGCAAGTCGTCTGTCAAGCTGAAGTTCCATATTACCTGTTCCCTTGAATTCTTCGAAGATTACTTCATCCATCTTGGATCCGGTCTCAGTAAGGGCTGTTGCAAGTATTGTCAGCGAGCCGCCTCCCTCAATGTTTCGTGCCGCTCCAAAGAATCTCTTTGGCTTATGAAGAGCATTTGCATCGACACCGCCGGAAAGAACCTTTCCTGATGCAGGCTGAACAGTATTATAGGCCCTGGCAAGACGTGTTATGGAGTCAAGAAGGATTACTACATCGTGACCGCATTCCACCATTCTCTTGGCTTTTTCCAGTACCATATTGGCTACTTTCACGTGTCGTTCTGCCGGTTCGTCGAATGTCGAAGCTACAACTTCCGCCTTGACGCTGCGAGCCATATCTGTAACCTCCTCAGGACGCTCGTCGATCAGAAGCACGATCATATATACTTCAGGATGATTGTCCGCTATTGCGTTGGCTATTGACTTGAGCAGCATAGTCTTACCTGTCTTTGGCTGAGCAACGATGAGACCGCGCTGACCTTTTCCTATAGGAGTGAACATATCCACTATACGGCAGGACATATCATTGTGACCGTTTCCAAGAAGGTTGAATTTTTCTTCAGGGAAAAGCGGGGTAAGGAAGTCGAACGGAATCCTGTCACGGATGAACTCAGGAGTACGTCCGTTAATGAACTTGATACGTACAAGTGGGAAATATTTGTCACCTGCCTTCGGTGGCTTTATTTCTCCAGTTACGGTATCTCCTGTCTTCAGAGCGTGCTGTTTGATCTGATATTGAGATACGTAGATGTCATCGGGTGAGTTCAGATAATTATAATCCGACGAGCGGAGGAAGCCATATCCTTCCGGCAGGATTTCAAGTACTCCTGTAGCTTCCACAACACCTTCAAACTCGATTACAGGTTCAGCCGGACGCTGTTCCTGCTGTTTCTGCTCCTGTTTGCGAGGTTGATTGTTGTTGCCGGAGTTTTCCTGAGCATTTTCGTGGTTCTTCTGCTGATGCTTCTGACCGTTATGATGCTTTCCGTTCTGCTGATGATTGTTATTCGGCTGCTGAGGTGCAGGCTTTGGTGTCTCTTCGGCTGTTTCTGCAGGTGTCTGAGGCTTTTCTTCCTGCTTTACAGGCTCTTTTTCAGGTTCTGCGGCCGGCTGAGACTTCTGAATCCTGGCTCTTTTCTGTCGTGGCTGACGCTCGACAGCTTCAGGCTGTTTCTCCTGGACCGGAACTTCCGTCTTTTCTTCGGTCACCTTTGCATCTTCTTGTTCAGGAACTGGAGTTGTCTCCTGCGGTTTACCTTCCGGCTTTTCTGCCTTTTTAGGCTTCCTTCCTTTTTTCTTGCCCGGCTTATCTGCTGTTTCCTTTGGAGCAACTGGCTCTTCGGCAGTTTCTTTCTTATCTTCCTTCTTCTCTACAGGCTTTTCTTCTTTTGCTTCATTCTGCTTCACCGGTTTTGCCTCAACTGCAGGCTTTTCCTTACGAGGACGGCCTCTCTTCGGCTTTTCCGGAGCATTCAGTGCATTAAGCTTTGCCTCTTCATCGAGGATATCATAAATCAATGCATCCTTCTCCAGCTTCTTGTAACCCTTGATTTTAAGTTCTTCTGCAAGAGAATGGAGCTGCTCGATATCCATTTCCCTAAGGTCGAAAATCTTGTGCATAAATATTATTTAATGTGATTGTTATCAATTAGGAACTTCCCGCGGAACAGGGAAATCTGAATTGAGTGGAAATTTCCCCTTTGCACGGGGCTTCACAAAGGTAATAAAAAAAACATAACAAGCAATATTTATGCTTCTTTTATTAGAAATTGTTGTCCCAGTAGCTGCTGCTCTTCTTGTATTTCAAAAGGTCTGCCAAAGCAGCTGCATTAGCTGCAATTTGGAATGTCCACGACTCCCACTGACCGTTCGGCACCCAAGATACACGTATGTTGAAGCAGTGCAGATCGTATGATGCACTGAACTGTGTAGTCGTCATTTTGAGAGCCATAAGGTCAAATCCCGTGGTGAGATTCATCGAGAGACGTGGTGTGAGCTTCAAGCTTCCGTTGATGCCCAATGTCTGGGTATGACTGTTATTGGCTGTCTGTCTGCCATTTGCGAACTGATAGCCTTTTCTGAAGCTGTATGAATAGTTGAAACTGAGATTCCACGGAGCACTCGGATTCATATAGTACAGCCATCCACCCGGAATATATTCACCTGTGACAGGATGATAGAATACTCTGGTGTAATTTGCAGTAGTGGAAGCTGCCTGCTGGCCTCCATCATTACCGTTGATCTTTCCTTCTCCACTGATGGAATAAGAGAGCGAAACATTTGCAGTATTGAGACGGGCGAGACCCTGTCCCTGTGTAATGGCAAACTTGTTTATTCTCTGGCCGGATGTATGATCCGCATCTACAAGAATAGCATAAGGATCGAGCTGGGCGCTAGCATTCACACCGAGCTTGCCGAATATCTGTGTAGACATTGTTACACTGATGTTGCTCATCTTGAATTCTTCCGCAAGGAAGTTATATCCTGTCGAAAAATTGAGCTGGTCGATCAGTTTGACTTTTTTCGTTCCCTTTCCTGTGGTATCTGTCAAGTCACGGACCTTAGCCTCGAAGTTATTTCCAAGGGAGAAACTGAGGCTGGCAGTCTTACCTTTTCCCGGAGGAGATCCGGTGCCGGCTCCGCTATAGATATTATAATCCTGCGTCTTCACCTGACCGTTTCTGTCGGTGTATGTCAGTGTGCGGTATCCATTGAAATATGTTCCTTTCTCAGGACTGAATGATGCGGAAAGAGAAGGGGAGACTACGTGTCTGATAGCCTGAACCTTACGATGTTTTCCAAACTGGAAGAGACCGTAGATTCGGGTACTCATAGATATACTTCCGGAGTAGTTGTGTGATGCACCGAAATGGCTGAATGCCTTTCCTTCCACCTTTTCCACCTTTCCTGTCTCAGGATTATATTCCTGTTCTATCTTTCGGAAATACCAGTTCATTCCGTACTGCACGCTAGGAGTTACATTGATGTACTTGAATGCCGTGAAGTTAGGAAGTCCTATCTGGAATGTATGTGTCATACCGTTCTGGAACTTGTCCCAGAAACCGGGCGTGTTGAACTCGTCAGCCTTGAAATTGATCCTGTTCTGGAAGGCAGTATTGTAGCCGAGGGAGAATTTCTCATAGAATTTCTCCTTTCCTACTCTGTTCTTCCTCTTGAAAGGATAGAATCTGCTCACCGAGAATGTCACATTAGGAAGAGTGAATGAGTATGAACTGTCCTTGGAGTTCTGATTATGCAGGGCATTGATGGACAGATTCAGCTTTCCGTTCCAGTTCTTTGAATATGAAATTGAAGATGAAATCTGGTTCTGGAGAGCCTCGGTCACAGATGTCGAGTTATATTTGCTGTTCGATGGACTGGAGAAGTTCACGGATGCTGAGAAACTTGTTCCAGGCCTTGCCTTGGAGTCCTGGGTATGCGTCCATCGTACTCCGAAGTTCTTTGACTGGAAGAAGTCCGAACTACCTTTTTCACCTTTCTGGTCATTGGAATAAGTAAGGGAAACGTTACCGTTGAACTTGTAGTTTACCTTATAACGGGAATTAAGGTCTACAGCCCAGGAACCGAGGGTGTAGATGTCAGTTGTCAAGGCAATGTCAAAATATTCACCTATAACGAAATACAATCCCGCGTCACGTAGATAGAATCCTCGAGAAGCCTCCTCACCGAATGAAGGGAACAGGATACCGGTCGCTCTGTCCGGACGTTCTGGAATGAAACCGAAAGGAAGGGCTACAGGAAGCGGTACTCCGGCTATTACAGGGTATGCAGGGCCGAATACTGTCTTCTGACTTGGTTTGGTCATCACCTTGGCCCTGGTGAGATGGAGATAATAATGCGGTTCCTCACAATCGCAGACAGTATAGCGTCCGTTGGCGATATTGATGGAACGGTCAGGCATCATTTTGATCTTCTTTCCGTGCAGGATACCGTCCTGTTCCTGAGTCACCATATTGGTGATCCTGGCCTTGTTGGTCTCGAAATTATACCTTACTTCCTCCATTTCGTAGGTCGTTTTGCCTTGTTCCATAACCGGACGGCCGGTGATGACTCCCGTGCTGTCCTTGGTACCGCGGGCAAAAAGGGTGGAAGTATTGAGGTCGTATTCCATATAATCGGCCGTAAGCTTCATATTTCCATATGTGACGCTTACGTCACCGTAATAGTATATAAGTCTCTTTCCGTTACTGAAATCCTCTATTATGGAATCTTTTGCGACTGTAAATGCAGGTGCTTCAAGAGAACTTTTTCTGAGCATCGCCAATGAGTCCTGGCGGAAAATGGAATCCGCCCTTGCGATGGAATCCTTGGCGAATCTTATTGAATCGTTCACCGCTTTCAGCGAGTCAGTATGTATGTGCAGGGAGTCAGAATGGAGATGAAGATCGGAAACAGCCTCCTGGACATTCAGTTCCCTGCGCTGACGGCGGTTCCTTCTGTCCTCCTGAGAATATAATGAAACCGAACTGAGTATCAGTAACATAAGCGTTACCAATCCCCATTTCGCCAGCCACATTCTCATCTTTCCTATCTTATATATTGACATCAATAATTTCCTGTTATTGCAAGTTTTTGCTATTTTTGCAAGTCGCAAATTTAAAACTAATTTCAATTATTACCAAATTGAGATGAAGATATGGACATTAAACTTAAAATTTCAACTATAATTCTCACCTTTCTCGCAATGGTTATGCCGACCCAGCGGATTCTTTCCCAGAATCCCTCCGCTGATGTCGGGCTCAGGACTGTTGTGATCGATCCGGGACACGGTGGAAAGGATCCGGGAACTGCAGGCCCCGACAGGAAAAACGATGAAAAACATATTGTTCTTAAGATTTCCAGACTTCTTGGGGAAAAGATAAAGAAGGAATATCCTGAAGTCAAGGTCGTATACACCAGGAACGGTGACACCTTCCCAAAACTTACAGACCGTATCAGGATAGCCCAGGATAACAATGCAGACCTGTTCATTTCCATCCATTGCAATGCGAACGCCAAGAAGACGGTCTCAGGATCATCTGCACATATCTTGTCGAGAAAGGACACCCGTAATCCTGACAGAGACCTTTTTGATGAAAATCTGGAACTGACAAAACTCGAGAACTCAGTGATCGAATTCGAGGATGATCAGTCCAGCTATACTGAGGACTCAGCGGCAGACCAGATACTTAATTCGCTTCTCTTTCACGCGAATTTCGATCATAGCCTTCTTTTCGCACAGCTTATTGTCGACAATCTGGCAGTAAATCCATTCCATAAATGGGGAAAAGGAATTCACCAGAATGATTTCCACCTCCTGAAGAAGATGACTTGTCCGGCTGTACTTGTCGAAACAGCTTTTCTATCCAATCCAAATGAGCGTCAGCTGCTGGTTTCACCAAAATGGCAGGAGGAAATCTCTCAGAGGCTTTTCAATGCATTCAAGGAGTACAAGACCCGCTATGATGCTACGGTATCACCGGCGTCCGAGGCTCAGATATCTTCTGAACCCTCTTCTGAGTATTATGGAATCCAGATTATGGGACTCGGAAGGCTTCTGAAAGACAATGATCCTGCATTGAAAGGACTTACGGTAACTCCGGTCAAAGCTACGGATTCATCTGTATATAAATATATATATGGTACGTATCAGACAGGAGAAGCTGCCAAGGAAGCTCTACCTGCCGTACGTAAGAAATTTCCGGAGGCTTTTGTCGTTAAAGTCATAGGTACAAAAGTTGAAATCTATAAATAATCGTTATGAGCAAGGAATTGAAAATAGGAATCTTCGCAGTCACTATTCTGATTGTTTCATTTTTTCTGATAAACTATCTCAGAGGAGAAGATCTGTTCAATCGCGAGATAGAAGTTTCATCAAGATATTCAAATGTAGAAGGACTTGTCCCTTCGGCCCCGGTATTTATAAAGGGATATAAGGCTGGAAAGGTATCTGAGGTCAACTATGATGCCGTGAATGAGGATTTTGAGGTGGTCTGTTCGATCAAGAAGGAGTTCAGGATACCGTCTGATTCCCGTATGACTATATATAGTGTAGATATTATGGGTGGAAAAGGTGTGAAGATCGATCTGGGCTCTTCGGATGCATATGTTGAAGATGGAGATGCTCTGACATCAGGATTCGAAGCCGGCCTGATGGACGGTCTTGCTGGCAGTGTCGGTCCTCTCTTTGACAAGATCAGCAATACATTGGACAGCCTCTCTGTAACAGTCTCGGGCATCAACGCACTGCTTTCAGACAGGAACCGTATGCATATTTCCAACACTCTTGCACATTTTGAAAAGACAATGGCGGACATCAGCTCGCTTTCAGCTACAGTCGAAGGACGTTCGGCGGAGCTTGCGGCTTTTGCGGACAATCTTTCCGAGCTTTCTGCGAAGCTCAATTCAATTGCTGCGAAGGCAGACACCACAATGTCTGACGTCAATACAGTCGTTGCTTCAATTTCCGAGGCCGATCTGCAGGGAGTAATATCTTCAATGAAGATTCTGCTTGACAATATGAACGACCCAGACGGAACTGTCGGAAAGCTTTTTGTTGATAACTCTGTTTATGATTCTGTAGATACACTATTGAACGACATCGACAGTCTTATACGCAAAATACAGGAAAATCCTAAGAAATATTTAAGAATTTCTGTATTCTGATACCCTCAGATGTGGAAAAATCGCGATTTTGATATATTTGAATAATTCAAAACTATAACTTGCGTATTTATAGGGTATTTACGTTATTTCTAAGTTGTTAAATGTCTGAGTGTTAAGTGTTTAACTTTATTGTTACAGAGCCATCTCTTTTAGTCTTAGCTGTAAAATAAAATTAAAATACAATAGAATTTTTTATTTTTTATTACTTTTTTTTCCTCATCTTTGCATTCCCGTTTGATCATACGGGTCTAAAACTTGACGCGAGGAAAATCAATGATAAAGGAAAGACACATATCAGTATGGAACAACTGTCTCAGATTTATTGAGCAGAACATCGATCCAAGGCAATTCAATCTTTGGTTTACACCGATCAGACCGGTGTCTTTGGTTGAATCTACCTTGACAGTCGAAGTTCCTTCTGAGTTTTTCCGTGAATATGTTGAAGGTGCCTACCTTGACATATTGAAGGCTGCTCTGAAGAAAGAGCTTGGAGTAATGGCAAAGCTTGTATATGTCGTAACTCCTGTCCAGAAGCAGCAGTCTCTTGTATATCCTGCTGCACACGGAAACACTCCGGTGAACAAATCTGTTTCCATCGAGACATACAATAAGGCGGGTAACCCCGGACCGTTTGTTTTCCCTGGCATCCAGAGAGTGCAGATCAACCCGCATCTTAACCCTGTATATTGTTTCGAAAACCTTATAGTAGGAGAGTGTAACAAGATGGGTTTCACTGCAGCAGAGAGCATTTCAATGTCTCCGGGCAAGACTGCATTCAACCCTCTCTTCCTCTTTGGAGGTCCGGGTCTTGGTAAGACTCATCTTGCCCAGGCTATCGGTATCGAGATCAAGAAAAAATATCCTGAACTGGTGGTGCTTTACGTGCCGGCAAACAGATTCAAGACCCAGTTTATGGATGCCCAGCACGTAAAGAACAAGGTAACTGACTTCCTTGCATTCTATATGAAGATCGATGTCCTGATTATGGACGATATCCAGGATCTTATGGGTCAGGGTACACAGAATGCATTCTTCAATATCTTCAATCATCTGCATCAGTCAGGAAAGCAGCTGATCTTTACATCCGACAGAGCTCCGGTAGATCTGGAAACTTTCGAGGAACGTCTTCTTTCACGACTGAAATGGGGACTTTCCGTAGAGCTTCAGAAGCCTGACTTTGCGACAAGACTTGAGATGCTTAAAGCCCGATCATTCCGTGAAGGTGTGAAGCTCAGTGATGAAGTGCTTCATTTTCTTGCGACAAGGATCAAGTCGAATTTCCGTGAACTCGAGGGTGCTTTGATTTCTCTGATAGCAAATGCGACACTTGCACATAAGGAGATCACAGTAGAGCTTGCAGAGAAGATTACAGAAAAGATAGTCGGAGAACAGCAGAACGAAGTCACTATCGACAAGGTACAGAAAGCTGTATGTGATTATTTCAATATCACTCTTGATACACTTCTGTCCAAGACAAGAAAGCGTCAGATTGTTCAGGCCCGACAGATTGCGATGTATCTTTCGCGTAATCTTATCAATTGCTCTCTTTCGACGATCGGTGCCGAGATTGGAGGAAAAGATCACGCGACAGTCCTACACGCTTGCTCGACAGTCGGCGACCTGATGTCAACAGACAAGACATTCAAACAATATGTGAACGATATCGAAAAGATTCTTGTTCCAAACAGAAGATAGAAAAAGTCCACTCCTTAAAGGGGTGGATTTTCTTTTTTATGTTATCTTTGTAAAAAAACTAATTACGATATGAATTCAGAGAAAGTACTCTCCTATTTCAAGGAAATAACACAGATTCCACGTGAATCTGGTCACGAAGAGCATATTATCGCTTATCTTCAGGACTTTGCAGCTAAGAACGGCTTTGACTGCAAGACTGATGAGGCAGGTAACGTGCTGATAACCAAGGAAGCTGCTCCCGGATATGAAAATGTCCCGGTGATAGTCTTGCAGAGTCATTCCGATATGGTCTGCGAAAAGAATGAAGGCGTTGAACACGATTTCGCTAAGGATCCTATCAAATATATCATCAAGGATGGCTGGATGATTGCTCCGGATACTACTCTAGGAGCAGATTGCGGTATTGGTGTGGCTGCCCAGATGGCACTTTTGACAAGCGATATCCCTTGCGGTAAAATCGAGTGCCTTTTCACTACTTCTGAGGAAACTGGGCTTGACGGTGCAATGGCTCTTCAGCCCGGCTTCTTTACAGGAAAGGTTCTCCTGAATCTTGATTCCGAGGATGAAGGAGAAATTTTCGTCGGATGTGCGGGAGGAATCGATACAACAGCGGAGTTTAATTATAAGGAAGAAGCTCTGCAGGAAGATTTTATTTTACAGGAAGTATATGTCAAGGATGCTATGGGAGGTCACAGCGGTGATGACATCAATAAAGGCCGTGCGAACTCTGTTCAGCTTCTCGGACGCTTCCTTTACAGCATATTGGACCTTGACTGGCAGCTTGTTACAATTGACGGAGGAAACAAACGTAATGCGATTGCGCGTGAAGCGAAGGCTGTCATAGCAGCTGAAGAGGATACACTTGAAATCATCAATGAACGTCTCGAAGATTTTGCTGCGGATGTTCTTGAAGAGTATGGCGCAATAGAAAAGGATATAAAGGTGGGTTATGCAGAATATCAGGGAAATGTTTCGAGTGCAATTGACGAGATGACTGCCTGGAATCTTGTAACTGCCCTTTGTGCATCACCTCACGGAGTCCTTTCAATGAGCCAGGAAATCGAGAATTTTGTGGAGACTTCTACAAATCTTGCGTCAGTGAAAATGACACAACCAGGTGTGATACGTATCGGTTCCAGCCAAAGAAGCTGTGTGGCTGCCTCACGCCGTGCAGCAGCTGCCAAGATGGAGGCCTGCTTCGTTCTTGCAGGTGCCATCGTAAAACACGAAGGCGAATATCCGGGATGGGCTCCGTCAGCTGAATCACCAGTAAGGGATGCCTGTGTCGCTTCATATAAGAAGTTGTTTGGTGTCGAACCAAAGGTAAAGGCAATCCACGCAGGACTTGAATGTGGACTTTTCACTGAAAAATTCCCAGGCCTCGATATGGTTTCATTCGGTCCGACCCTACGTGGAGTACACGCTCCGGGAGAACGCCTTGACCTGGCCTCTCTGGATAAGTTCGTGGCCTTGCTCGTAGATGTCATAAAGAATTACAAGTAATTAACCTTTTTGTTTTATATATTGATTTGTAGTATTATATGGTCAAGATTGCCCCTTCGATGCTTGCAGCTGACTTCCTTCATCTTGAGAAGGATGTGAAGACTGTAAATGAAAATGCCGACCTATTTCATCTGGATATTATGGATGGAGTATTCGTGCCGAACATATCTTATGGCTTTCCTGTGGTCGAGGCTATTGCCAGTATTGCACAGAAACCGATGGACGTTCATCTTATGATAGTTCACCCAGAAAAGTATATAGAGAGATTTGCAAGGATAGGGGTCTCGATGCTTAGTTTTCACCTTAATGCTACGGATAAGCCGGCCCAGGCTCTTCTTCACATCCGTGAGACTGGGATGAAGGCTGGTCTGGTGATCAATCCGGATATGCCTGTAGAGAGCCTCTATCCATACCTGCATCTATGTGATTATATTATTCTGATGTCTGTATATGCAGGATTCGGAGGCCAGAAGTTCATTGAAGATACATATGACAGGATCCGTACTCTTAAAGCAGAGATAGACCGACAGGAATTATCTGTCAAGATCGAGGTGGATGGTGGAGTGTGTCCGGCTAATGCTTCTCTGCTTGTGGAGGCTGGTGCTGAGATTCTTGTTGCGGGTAGTGCGGTTTTCAAATCTGACGATCCTGCAGAAGTTATCGCTTCACTGAGGGGATAAGCTATTGAAAAGAATCATACTGCTGCTGTTGATCGGGCTGAATCAAATAATGTAACTGACTTCCTTGAACGCGAATTCTCTGACTCTGCCGTTTTCAGTATCCTCAATCAAGATATGACCCACAGGGGAGAGACCGCGTATCATTCCTTGAAATTTTCTCGAAGCTGTTACATCATAAAATTCAGCCGGTTCATTCAGCAGCCATAGATCTGAAAGGTATTCACGTCTGAGATTTCTGTAAACTATATCTCTCTCGTTTTCTGTAGTGTATGTAAGATAACGGGAAAGATTGTCATTGAATATTTCAAGAAATTCCTCCAGACACAGATGGATGTCAAAATGCGCCTCTGGTCTGCAAAAAGACATTGATATGGGGTTGGAAATGCTTACATCAAAGTTTCTTTGATTGATATTCAGTCCTATACCGATGATGCTGGATGATAAATGACTTCCTCTGATGGAATTCTCTATCAGCATTCCGCAAATTTTCCTGCGGCCGATGTAGATGTCATTCGGCCATTTGATTTGTACATCGATACCGTGTCTGTAAAGAAAACGCACCATAGAAACAGACGCGATCTCTGTCAGGATGAATTGATCGTATGCCTTTACAGCCGGCAGTATCTCCCGGATATTTCCCGGTATGGAAAATTTCAGGACAATGCTGAATGTCAGGTTTTCTCCCGGGGCGCTTGACCAGGTGTTGCCTCTTTGTCCGCGTCCGGATGTCTGCTCCAATGCTGACAGGACTGACAAATTGTCAATGTCAGAAATGCGTCTTCTAGCCTCTTCATTTGTCGAATCGGTCGAACCAAGCCATATAATGTCAGCCTTCATTGTAATGGTGCGGATTTTGATTATCTTTGCAAGATATTTTGCAAAATTAACAATTAAATCAATATATGGAAAACAAAGAACTTAAGGTCATTGCAGATGCGATGCTTGAAAAGAAAGGACAGGATGTGGTATCGCTTGACCTCAGATCGATCGGAACAGCAATTTCAGATCATTTCATAGTTTGTAATGCAGATTCTACTCCTGCAGTCGTGGCAATTGCAGATAATATCGAGGACAGAATGATAGAGAAGTGCAAAAGAAAGGTGGCACGTGCACAGGGTAAGGAGAATGCATTCTGGGTGATACTTGATTACGGAGATATCGTCGTACACGTATTCCAGACACCTTACAGAGCGTTCTATCGTCTCGAAGAGCTTTGGGCTGATGCTGAGAGAACAGCATACGAAGACTAATCAATACAGAAAATATGTCAGAAAACAATAATGCACCTCACGGGAAAAAGCCTGTGAGAATCCGTTTTAATGTATCCTGGATATATATCCTTCTGCTCTTTGGCATAGGATATATGTTCTTCAATCAGGGTGGCGCGGCCAATCCTCAGAAAGAGGAATGGGCTGAAGTCAGACAGCAATGGCTCGATGGTGATATCAAGGAAGTCGTCTTCATACGTAACGAGTACGAAGGACGTGTGACGATGAAGGCTGACAAGGTCGAGAAATATGCTGACAAGTTCGGAGGTAAAGTCCCGAATAAGTCGCCGCATTTCATTTTTCTTGTATCAGGAAGCTTCAATGCAGAGGAAATGTTCGGAGAGCTCAATGAACAGCTTCCGGCCGATCAGCAGGTAAAGGTGATCATCGAGAATCACGAGAGTATATGGGGAATACTCGAGTGGCTGATTTTCCCTGTTCTTCTGATCCTGATGTGGGTCTTTATGTTCAGAGGAATGAACCGCAATATGGGAGGCGGCGGTCCTGGAGGCCCGGGAGGAATTTTCAATGTTGGCAAGGCTACAGGTAAGCTTGCAGAAAAAAACAGCATAAAGGTTACATTCAAGGATGTTGCCGGTCTGTATGGAGCTAAGGATGAGGTGATGGAAATCGTGGATTTCCTTAAGAATCCTAAAAAATATACGGCTCTCGGCGGAAAGATTCCTAAGGGTGCCCTTCTTGTAGGCCCTCCTGGTACAGGTAAGACTCTTCTTGCCAAAGCAGTAGCTGGAGAGGCAGATGTGCCTTTCTTCTCCATTTCCGGATCAGATTTCGTGGAAATGTTTGTCGGCGTAGGTGCTTCACGTGTACGTGACCTCTTCCGTCAGGCAAAGGAGAAGTCCCCTTGCATCGTCTTCATAGATGAGATCGATGCCGTGGGTCGTGCGAGAAGTAAGAATGCTGGCTTTTCTTCCAATGACGAGCGAGAAAATACTTTGAATCAGCTTCTTACGGAAATGGATGGCTTCGGTTCTAATTCTGGCGTGATCATACTTGCCGCAACCAACAGAGCAGATATCCTTGATAAGGCGCTGATGCGTGCCGGACGATTTGACCGACAGATACACGTGGATCTTCCTGATCTGAAGGAAAGAGAAGAAATATTCACAGTTCATCTCAGAGGACTGAAACTTGCCGAGGATTTTGACCTTGAATTCCTGGCAAAGCATACTCCGGGATTCTCAGGAGCAGATATCGCCAATGTTTGTAATGAAGCTGCTCTTACTGCAGCGAGAAAGGATAAGTCTGCAATAGAAAAGCAGGACTTCCTTGATGCTGTGGACAGAATCGTCGGAGGTCTGGAAAGAAAGTCTAAGATCATCACTCCTCAGGAAAAGAGGTCTATCGCACACCACGAGGCTGGACACGCTACGGTAAGCTGGCTGCTTCCAAATGCAAACCCTCTTTTCAAGGTTACAATCGTGCCGCGTGGACAGGCACTTGGTGCTGCCTGGTATCTTCCGGAAGAGCGTCAGCTGGTAACGAGAGACCAGATGCTCGATGAGATGTGTTCCCTTGTCGCAGGACGAGTAGCTGAGGAAATCATCAACGGACAACCGTCAACAGGAGCTTTGAACGATCTGGAGCGTCTTACCAAGATGGCATACGGAATGGTAAGCTATTATGGTATGAGCGAAAAGGTAGGAACAATTTCGTTCTTTGATTCCACTGGAGCTCGTGGATATGACCTGACCAAGCCATACAGTGAGAAGACTGCAGAACTTATCGATAAGGAAGTAAAGGACCTTATAGTTATGATTCACGATCGTACCGAGCGTATTCTTAAAGATAATTTTGATGGATTTACCCAGTTAGCTGAGCTATTATTGGAGAAAGAAGTTATCTTTGCAGATGATCTGGAAAGAATCTTCGGACCTAGAGCCGGTGCAAAGTCCGGTGAAGAACTTCCGAAGGATCCTGAAGAGGTCGCTACGCAGGTGGGACAGGAGTAGTTCCCCTGCACTCTAACCTAATGGCTTATGAATAATTTTATAAAAAGAACTATATCAGGTGCAGGATTCTTAGTGATAATGCTTGCTGCGCTCCTCACCAACAAATATGTTTTCGGAACGGTTATGCTTCTGTCGCTTGTCATAATGATGGGTGAGTTTCTGAAGATGACCTGTGGAAAGAATTACTGGTTCTCGCAGATCCTTTCGATCCTTGCGGGAGCCACTCTTTTTACATTGACTTATCTCTACAAAGGGTTTGAATTTCCCGGCAGACTTGTAATCCTTGCATTCATACCGGTTTTCATTCTGATGATCAACTCATTGTATGTCAAGGATAAAAGCCGTTTCGACAAATTCTCGAACCTGTATGCTGCGCTTCTTTATATCGCTGTGCCTTGGTCGGTCCTGAACTTTGCCGTATTCAATGCAGAAGGAGAATTCGACGGAATTCTGTTGCTCTGTTTCTTTGCGATAATCTGGGGAACTGATGTCGGAGCCTATATTTTCGGAATCACTCTGGGACAGAAATATGGAAAGAAACTCTTTCCATCCATTTCACCTAAGAAATCCTGGATAGGATTCTGGGGTGGTATCCTGACTGCAGCCGGTGTAGCTGTTGTCCTTCATTATTTCGGTATTTTCTGTTTTGATCTGATCCACTGTATATCTTTAGCCTTGCTGTTATCTGTGACAGGCGTTTACGGTGACCTTATAGAATCACAGTGGAAGAGGCATTATGATGTAAAGGATTCGGGTACAATCATTCCTGGTCACGGAGGACTTCTTGACAGGTTTGACAGTGCATTGATAGCTATTCCTATAGGTATTATCTATCTGGTCGTTATGAATGTACTTTGATATAGCAAGTACTTTTGGTTGATTGCCTTTTTTTAGCTACTTTTGCACCCGTTATGATAATACAGAAAGACTGTTACAGTACAATATTTTTTATTTGGATAATCTGCGCACCATTGACCTATCTGATGATGCGCTTTATTCCTATTCCGATTGTCTCATACCTATTGAGCATAATTCCTGTTACCCTTATGGGATTCTCACTCTTTTTCTTCAGAGTACCATCTCGTACAACGGTACCGGGAGATAATGTGGTTACTTCCGTCGCTGACGGAAAGATCGTCATTATAGAAAAGGTATATGAGGAAGAATATGTAAAGGGAGAGTGTCTCCAGGTTTCCATCTATATGGATTTCTTCAATGTTCACGTCAATTATTGGCCTGTTACAGGAGAAGTTTCATATTACAAGTATCATCCTGGTAAATATATGCTTGCATTTCTGCCTAAGGCGTCGGAACTGAATGAACATTCTTCTGTAGCTATCAGCAGCCCTTATGGTGATGTCTTCTTCAAACAGATTGCCGGCACATTTGCCAGAAGAATCGTAACATATGCTCAGCCTGGAAATGCTGAAATTAAAGGTGACCAGTGCGGTGTTATCAAGTTCGGATCCAGAATCGATATGTTTTTTCCGCTTGATGCAGAGATCAAGGTTAAGTTGGGAGATCACGTAAGGGCTTGCGAGACAGTAATAGCGGATCTTCGTAAATAGAGTTATGGCAGAACAATTGATATATATAATAATGTTGATCTCTGTGCTGTTATCAGCACTCTGCTCAATGCTTGAAGCTACTCTTCTATCCACACCATTGTCATATATAACAGGTCTGGAAGAGCAAGGAGTGAAAGGAGCTTCAAGGCTCAAAAGACTTAAACAGAATCCTGACAGACCGATATCAGCTATCCTCTGCTTGAATACAATAGCCAATACCGTAGGTGCATCTATTGTCGGTTCTCTTGTATATGAAGTTTATGGTGATGCAGTCGTGGGAATATTCTCGACGATCTTTACCCTGGCTATACTTATTTTTTCTGAAATCATTCCTAAGACCATTGGTACCAGTTATTGGCGCTCGCTGGCTCTTTCTGCCTCTGTAATCATCAATGCGATGATATTCATTACATTCCCATTGGTCTGGGTGCTTGAGAAAATGCAGAAGCTTATATCATCAAAGTCCAATCAGGTAAGTGTCAGCAGAGAAGATATCTCAGCAATGGTGAGTGTGGCGACTGAAGAAGAGGTGATCGAGACTGAGGAAAAGAAGATGATCCAGAATCTGCTGAAACTTGACGAGGTCACTGCTCACGAGATTATGACTCCGAGTGTGGTCGTGGAAATGGTACCAGGCAGTATGACCATCAAGGAATTCTATGACAGTGACAATACGCATTCACGTATTCTGGTTTACGATGAGGAAAATGATGAGTATGTGGTAGGATATGTTCTCCGCTCTGAAGTCCTTGAGAAAATGGCTGAAGATAATTTCTCCGCTCCTCTGAATGATATTATCCGTCCGATTATGACATTTGAAGAAGAGGATACGGTCGCAGACATATGGGAAAAGCTTCTGGAAAAGAAGGAACATATCTCAGCAATCCTCGATGAATACGGTTCGCTTAGAGGAATCGTGACAATGGAAGATGTCATAGAGACAATGCTCGGACAGGAGATTGTAGATGAAAAGGATGAAGTGGTCGATATGCAGGAATATGCCAAGGACCAGTGGGAAAAGGCTCAGAAAGAGATAATTAAGGCAGATGACTGATGACATCTGCCTTTTATTTTACTTGTTTTCTATCAGTTCCAGAAGTCTGTCGATTGCTTCATCTTCCGGCACGTGTCGTAGGACTGGCTCTTTACCTTTGTAGATGGACACCTTACCGTTGCCTTCTCCTACATATCCCCAGTCAGCGTCAGCCATTTCACCAGGGCCATTGACTATACATCCCATAACAGCTATCACCATTCCTTTCAGATGAGCTGTACGACGCTTCACTTCTTCAAATGTGCCTTCCAGATTATACATTGTACGTCCGCATCCTGGGCAGGCAATATATTCAGGTCTATAGAAACGGCGTCTTGCTGCCTGCATAAGTTCATCAGCCAGATATTCTCCTTCTTCACAATCTGCAAGCACTACTTCGTCGAGTTCTTTGTCAAGAAGACGTTTTCCGAAATCGCAGGCGAAGTCAAGGATAAGTCTTTCTCTTGAAGATGCGCTATATGAGGCAACTGCTTTCTTACCGTCAAGTGTAAGAGAACTCATTGTAGAATGCAGCAGATGGTCATATCTGTCTGCCAGATATTTTGCTACAGGGATCTCATTGACAGGATCTTCAGTCAGTGAGACTCTTATGGTATTGCCGATCCCTTCAGAGAGAAGTGCTGAAATACCCACTGCGGACTTGATTCTGCCGCTGTCCCCATTACCTGCTTCAGTAACTCCAAGATGAAGAGGGAAAACAATGCCATCTTCCTGCATCTGCTTGGCCAGCAGACGATAAGCCTCTACCATAACAAAAGTGTTAGATGCTTTCAGAGATACTACGACATTGTAAAAATCATTTTCAACGCACATATCCAGCCACTCTTTAACGGCTTCTTTCATTGCCAGTGGGGTATTGCCATAAAGATTGGTGATGCGCTCGCCAAGTGAACCGTGGTTCAGGCCGATTCTGATGGCGGTTCCGTTTGCTTTGCAGACTTCTACCAGACGTGCGAATTGTTCTCGGGCCTTATCGTGATCTTTATGGAAGTTTCCTGGATTGATTCTGACTTTCTCTACTACGGACGCAGCTGCAATCGCAATTTCCGATGAGAAGTGCACGTCTGCAACGAGCGGGGTATCAATACCCTCTGCACGCAGGATATTCCTGATCTCCTTCAGATTCTCTACCTGTGCCAATGATGGAACAGTAAGTCTTATGATCTGGGCTCCGGCTGCAGCAAGCTTCCTGCATTGATCTACCGATGCCTGAACATCCGAGGTGTGGGTGTTGCACATAGTCTGAACGACTATCGGATGAGCACTTCCTATAAATATGTTACCTACCTTGACCGAGATTGTCTCCATAAACCATTGATTTTGCTTGTTTCTTAAGTTCGGCCTTTGTCTTTCCCGTTCTCTTGCTGAGTTGGAAAAATACTCCAGCTGACACAACTATATTAGATGGATATGCGAATCTGTAGTAGTATTGGCTGTAATGATCCGGTTCGTAGAGGGACGAAAACGAATGTTTATAATGTGCCATAATGTGGATCTCGAACGGATCGAATACCAGAGCAAATCCGGCTCCTCCTTTGATTCCATAGTCAAATCTGTTGTCAGTGTCCTTGAAATTGTGCTCAAGATCGGGATTTACATATCCGGTCTTGCCGGGAAAACGTTGTATGCCGATTCTGTATCCTCCAAAGCAACCGATTTCAGCAAGAAATTTGAAATTCCAGGTGTCGTAATGAAACTGGAAAAAAAGTGGCACTTCCACGACATCCATAATGGCTTTCTCTGCACCTTCTATCTTATAGGTGTAGTCATATTCTTCATTATATTCAAATTCGTAGCCCTCTTTAGTAAAAAATACGCCACCTTTGAATGCGAAAAAAGGCATCGCAAACATCTGACCGTATTTTGTGTATGTGAATCCTACGTTTACAGGAGAAAAGACCATCTTCTGCTCCTGTCGGGGGTTCCACATAACACTGCTCAGACCTGCTCCGTACTGAATTCCGATAAGCGAATAATCATTCACCACAAGGGCCTTCTTGACAACTACGGTATCAAGAAATTCATCAGTCAGAGTGTCCGCACCTCTTATCAGCTCCTTCTGAAGCATCTCCAGTTTGCCGGCCTTCTTCTTTGGCTTGCGTTCTTTTCTATCCTTCTCAAGCGGTGCAGCAGAGAGGGATGTGCAAATAAGCAGTGTCAGTATTATAGTAAAAATCTTTTTCATAAATCCGATTATTTGAACATTTCTATGATGTCAATGTTCTGTTCGATTTCCATCATTTCCGGTATATCAATAAGGAAGGTTCCGTCCTCAAGCTTATAGAACCTTACTTTTTCCGGCTGTTTGTGTTCCAGAAGTATACCAGTGTCAACGATTCCGTTGCGATTAAGGTCTTCTGTGATTCTGATCGAATATTTACCTGCTTTCAGGTAAGGGAATACAAGTGTCTGGTCACTGTCGATTATATATGATCTAAGTACAGTGTTTCGCTTCTCGTTGAGAAGGTCTACGATGTACTTGTTGTTCACATTGGTCATAACGAGATTCATTGTGCTGAGCTTGTCATCATTCGGCAGCGTAACCTTCACTTCTGTACTGTCATTGTAGAATCCATTGATATCCTTGAATTTACGATGCGGAACCTTAAGGAAGTATTCATATCCTGGGAGCATTTTTTCCTTAGGACGCACGATATATTTTCTTATATTCAGACTGTCCTGTTCTACAGTGTATGTGCCGATGCTTTCCTCCTGTTTCGGATTCAGGTATCTGAACGTAAGAGAATCAAATGCAGTTTCGACTACAGGATACTTGAACTCAAATACGAATCCGTACTGTTCTACAGTTTCCGGTTTTGCTTCAACAGTCACGACAGCAGTAGTGTCTTCGTGTTTTATGTCCTTTCTGGAACTCTTGCCCAGGATTTTTCTGTTCGGATTCACCAGCTTGATCTCTTCTGTGAAACTGTTCAGCATTCCGAGTGTGTCTGTCTTCATATAGTTTACATTCAGATAGAATGTATCCGGCTGTTCCTTAGGATCGTTAACCCAGATCTCGAGACTGTCCTGAAGGATATTGAACTGGGTGATCAGATTTTTGGCTGGCACTCCCTTGATCCAGACTGAATCTACCTGTGCGTATGGAGCCATAAAGGTAATGTACGCTGTTCTGTCTCCTACACGTTCCTTGTTTACGATCATCTGCTGGCTTGGCTTCTCGCGGAAAATGTTCAGTTCATATTCCTGCTTTCTTGCCAGACAATTGACAGTATCTGTCATTTCATATTTCAATAATTCCGGCAGACTGTCGCTGACCATCATTACAGGTCTGATGACAGTGTCGATAAATGCAACTTTTTCCGCATCAGGGTCATACTTGTTGTTGTTATTCTCGTCAATGACAGCATAAAGTCTATATACGGTATCCTGGATGTTTCTCAGGCAGAAGAAGCCCCAGTCGTCTGTCTTTACTGCTGCATCCGGACGTTTAAGGAATATTGCAGAGTCAGCCTGATCCTTGTAGAGCATTACGGTAGCGCCTTTAAGTGGCTGGAGGTTGTTGCAGTCCTGCACTACACCGGTAACGACCATCGAGTCAATCCTTGAACCGGTAGAGAATACCAGGGTATAGCCAGGAAACATATTGCCCTCATTATTGTCTGCGATAGCATTGGTAACATCGAGAGTATAGGTACGGTTTGAGTCCAGATCACCTTCGAAACTGATCACCACACTCTTTCCTTTGAGTTTATATTTAGGAGCTTTCTCCAGAGGAGGGGAGAGGAAGAGACTCTTGGCATCCTTTACTGTCACATATTCATTGAACCCAAGCACAAGTTTAGTCTTGGAGACAGGAATATTGACAGCACCCAGTGCTGGATATATCTCTGTAATCACAGGAGGAATCGTATCCTTTGGTCCTCCGCTCGGTGGAGTAGTCGTATTTGCGCAGGAATGCGAAAAGATCATCGTTCCCAGGATGATCGCAACCGGTACTGCCGGCCATAAATATGATAGTATCTTTTTCATAATCTTGATTATAACTCCTTTCTGCTCACGCTTTCTATTCCTTTTATCTTCTGAAGTCTCTTTATAAGATTCTCCAGATTTTCCATATCGTTGACATACAGGTCAATGAATCCGTCAAATATGCCGTCCTCTGTTCCGATATTGAATCTTCTGATATTGACGCCCATTACCTTCGAAGTAACTTTGGTTATATCATTGATCATTCCCATCCTGTCAGTTCCTTTAAGGAAAATCCTGGCCAGGTAATGGTTTCCGGAATTCTCTTTGTCAGCCCATTTTACCGTCAGTATCTTATCTCCGAATTTGGCGGCAAGGCTGTTTGCGTTAGGACAGGTACGCGTGTGGACCGTGATTGTGCCGTCCGATGCCTTGAAGCCGATTACATTTTCCCCTCTGATCGGTGTGCAGCAGGATGCGAGTACATACTTCTGCTTTTCGTTGGAGCTGGATATCACAAAATATGATTCTTTGTTGATTCCTTGATATTTTTTCAGTTTCTCGTCGAGACCATCAAGGCTTACTAGGCCGCTTCCAATCTTGAAATAAAGCTCTTCCGGTTTTGTGTCGAATACCTCGAACTCTTCCATAAGAGACCTTATAATCTTGTCGTTCAATGTCTTGCCGATGGATTGCAGCTTTTCGACAAGCATTGTGCGGCCCAGATTGATTATGGTCTGGCGCTGACTCTTCAAACTGTCAAGGATGAATTTCCTTGCTTTTGATGTCTTTACAAAGTCAAGCCACTCGTGTTTTGGATTTTCATTTTCTGCCGTAATGATCTCTACCTGATCACCTGTCTTCAATACATACGAAAGCGGCATCAGTCGGTAATTTATCTTTGCTGCAATGGCTTTGTTGCCGATCTGTGAATGAATCTGATAGGCAAAGTCAAGAGCCGTAGCTCCCTTTTCGATACTTCTTGTGTCACCCTTAGGAGTGAATACGAATATATCCGACTTTATCAGGTCGTTGTGGATCATATCGAGAAGGTCAAGAGCATTGACATCCGGATTTACAAGAATCTCCTTGATTTTGGAAATCCATTTATCCATTTCGCTTTCATTACCTTCAGCAAATCCGTCCTTTTTGTATGCCCAATGTGCTGCAATACCTTTTTCTGCGATCTCGTTCATTCTTTGAGAACGGATCTGCACCTCGATCCATATACCAGTGTGGCTCATCAGGGTACAATGCAGTGCTTCATATCCGTTGTTCTTAGGATAATTGACCCAGTCCCTGACCCTGTCAGCCTTATATCTGTAAAGACTTGTAATAATGGAGAATATATGGTAACATTGGTCTCTTTCAGTCTCACCTGCCTCATTTTCCGAATCAAAAATGATCCTGACAGCATACAGATCGTAAATCTGCTCGAATTCGACACCCTTATTGTTCATCTTGTTCCAGATGGAATACGGAGTCTTCACGCGCTTCTTGATCTCAAATCTGAAGCCTGCTGCCTTCAAAGCAATGTCAATCGGTGCAATGAAATCATTGATTTCCTTGTCTTTATCTATTACATTACGGTTGATCTTGCTGGTGATGTCGTGGAAAGCCTCAGGTTCTTTGTACCTTAGCCATATATCTTCCATTTCCGACTTCACTCCATAAAGACCGAGTCTGTGGGCCAACGGGATGAATACGAACATCGTCTCGCTCAGAATCTTGTCCCTTTTATGCTCAGGCATAAATTCGATGGTGCGGCAGTTGTGAAGACGGTCTGCGAGCTTGATAAGGACTACCCGGACATCGTCATTGAGCGTCAGAAGGATCCGTTTGAAATTCTCTGCCTGTATGCTCTTCTGCTCTGCCTTGTTCTCATTGTCCAGAACAGTCTTTATCTTTGTCAGACCATCCACGAGGGTTGCAACCTTCTCGCCGAAGAGGCTTTTAAGGTTTTCCACGGTATAATGAGTATCTTCCACGACATCGTGCAGAAGGGCGGCAACGATTGACTTATATCCCAGACCGATATTGCTTACTACAATCTTTGCTACTGCGATCGGATGAAGTATGTATGGCTCTCCAGAACGTCTTCTGACGCCCTTGTGAGCTTCATTGGCAAATTCAAAAGCCTTCTGGATCACCTCCAGCTCCGCTGGGTCAGCACATCTTTTACGTGCCGCTTCCTTAAGGTCGGCATAATCTCTTGCAATGACTTCGTAGTCCTTCTGTGTGAATTCTGAAAATGATCCCATTATCAATCCTCTATATTATAGTTGTCAACGTGTTGAAATGCATAGGACAGTTCTGCTCCGATGAGGATTATGAACCATCCTACATTGATCCATATCATAAAAAGCGGTACAGCGGCAAAAGCACCATATATACCGTTAAGCCTGGTCACCATTACCTGAGTTTCCAGATAAACATACTGCATAATAGTGAATGCAATACCTGAAAATATCGCAGCCCTGAGAGCGTTAGGATAATCTACTGATGCATTCGGAATGAACTTGTACATCGCAGAGAATGTCAATGTGGCTACTGTACCGAACAGGGCCCATCCGAGTATGGTCTTGAAAACAGAGAATGACTCTACATCAAGTCCCAGATAATTCAATGCGTGTGAATACACAACCGATCCTCCGAAGAATACCAATACTATGAAAGGGGATACCAGAAGCATTGCCAGCGTGACAGGCAATCTCTTGAAAAGCTTTCGCGATTTCTGCACCTTCCATACATTATTGAATACCTTCTCCACGCTCATCATCATCCAGATGACGATCCACACGAAGAGCAGAGCGGAAACCAATCCCATTGCACTGCTTTGAGCCGTGTTTATTATATTCTGGGCAAAACCGAGAATGGTATCGATTATCTGCTGGCTGTTGTTGAAATATTCATATAGCAGCTGCGTAAGTTTATCTGCCAGTCCAAGTCCACCTGTTACGGCAAAGACCACAGCAACGAAAGGCACAACAGACATCGTACTGAAAAAACTCAATGCGACTGCCTGAAAACCGATCTTTTCGCTCGAGAAGGTCTTGATGGTAATCATCATAACCTTCATATATTTGACAAAGCGCGCCCTGGCCTTGGATAATTCTTCCAATTCCAAAGTCCAGATGTCATTTCTGAAAAATTCTTTCAGACGACGGGTTTTGCGCTTTATTCCCATATTTATTTGATCTTTGACATAAATCTCACAGGATCGATTATATACCTTTGATGTGTTCCCTCACCGATAAGGCCGTCGCTATCTTCTACCTTTACTGAGTACTCTATCCTACGTCCCTCAAGTTCCAGAATCTCAGCGGTAGCCTTCAGCTCAGTACCAGGTCGGCAGGCCCTCAGGTGAGATATGTTGACCCTTGTACCTACAGTCTGATGTCCTTCGCCTTCAGCCATTTTGTATGCTGTAAGTTCCATCAGACATATCATCGATGGTGTCGAATATACAGGAAGTCCTCCGGATCCGAGGATTTCTGCAGTCTCATTTTCTGAAACTACGTGCGTTAATGTAAAGATGTCACCTGCTTTCATATTTCTATCATTTCTCTGAATTTCTGTTCGTCAATCCTTTCCACTCCAAGAGATTCCGCCTTCCTTATCTTCTCCGGTCCCGGTTTTTCTCCTGCCAGAAGGTATGTGGTCTTACTGCTTATCGAACCACTGCTCTTTCCACCGTGTGCAATGATAAGTGACTTTATCTCATCGCGTGAAACACTGAAGTTACCGCTGATCACTATAGTCTTGCCATCCAACTTTCCGGATAATTTCTGCTGTGCTGCATCTGCTTCGAACTTAAGACCGGCGGCTTTCAGCCTTTCTATTGTGTCTATATTGGAATCTTCACGTAAAAAATCATATACACTTTCAGCGATCACCTGTCCGATGTCATCAGTTGCCAGAAGTTCCTCGATCGAAGCCTTGGCCAAAGAATCAATGCTGCCGAAATGCTTAGCCAGAGATTTGGCAGTAGTCTCACCTACATAACGGATTCCCAATGCGTAGAGCACTCTTTCAAACGGAACTTTGCGAGACTCATCAAGGCTCTTGAGGAAACGCTCCGCAGAACGTTCCTTCCATCCCTCAAGAGTAAGCAGATGTTCTTTGGTAAGTTCATAGAAATCAGCGACATTCCAGACAAGGGCCTTATTGTAAAGCTGATCTACGGTCGCATCTCCTGCAATTACGTTCATCGCCTTTCTGCTAAGGAAGTGTACCAGTCTTCCCTTGATCTGTGTCGGGCAGCTTATCTGATTCGGGCAGAATGACTTGGCTTCCCGATCGTCCCTGATCAGCTTGGTGCCGCAGTCAGGACAGGTTTCAGGGAAGTGCGGTAGGACTACGTCAGTTCCTCGCTTGCTCAGTTCTACAGCTGTAATCTTCGGAATGATTTCACCGCCTTTTTCCACATACACATAATCTCCGATATGGATGTCAAGCTGCTGCATCTGGTCTGCATTGTGAAGTGACGCCCTCTTCACTACCGTTCCGCTTAGTTGCACAGGCTCAAGATTAGCTACAGGAGTAACTGCTCCTGTCCTTCCGACCTGATAGTCTATGCTCAGAAGTCTGGTCAGAGCCTGCTCGGCCTTGAACTTATAAGCAACAGCCCATCTCGGAAATTTTGCTGTGTAGCCCAATTCCTCCTGATACGGGAGTTCATTTATCTTTATGACTATCCCGTCAGTTGCAAACAGAAGTGTTTTGCGTTCTGAGTCCCAATGATTTATAAAGTCTTCTATTTCTTCGATTGTCTTACAGATCTTTCTTTTGTCCGAAACCGGAAGGCCCCAGCTTTGAGCCGCTTTAAGAGCCTGATCGTGTGTCTGGAACGGCAGGTCTTCACCAAGAATATGATACAGAGTACATTCTAGACCTCGTTCTGCCACCATCCTGCTGTCAATAAGTTTCAGAGATCCGGATGCTGCATTTCGCGGATTTGCGAACGGTGCTTCTTCATCTTTGATTCTCTGCTCGTTCAGTCTGTCGAACGCAGGCCAAGGCATATAGATTTCGCCGCGGATTTCAAATTCCTCCGGCCAAGGTTTCGGCTGAAGAAGGGTCGGGAAGAATCCTGCCGGAGTTTTAAGCTCCTGAGGAATGTTGGAGATATTTCTGACATTGGCTGTGACATCGTCACCTATGGTTCCGTCGCCGCGCGTCAATGCACGGACGAGCTTTCCATTGCGGTATGTCAGGCAGATGGCTGTTCCGTCAAATTTCAGCTCGCAGCTATATGTGAATGCATTTCCGATGCCTTTGGACGCCCTGTCTGCAAATGCCTGCACTTCGGTAATGTCGTAGGAGTTACCCAAGGAAAGCATAGGATATCTGTGCGGGAACTGTTCGAATTCCTTTCCCGAAACTTTCGCAGGACTGGTTTTCAAATCGCTTCCGACTTTCTGGGTAGGGGAGTCGTCTGTCCTTAACTCCGGATGCTCTTTTTCAAGGGCCTCCAGCTCTTTAAGGAGCATATCGAATTCATAGTCAGAGAGTACAGGAGAGTTTTCCACATAGTACCTCCTGTTAGCTTCATTGATGATGTCCTTAAGCTCCTGAATCCTTATGTATGCCTGTGCCTTTTCCATAATACAATTAACTTACAAAAATACTAAATTCTTTTGATTGGTGCAATAAGAAGACCTTCTCTTGCGAGTGCTGATATATTTTCTTGTGATTTACATCAGAAATTGATAAATTTGCCACGATATACCGATGGTATTGTAACTATGATACAGTCGGCTTTACCGACCGGCCCGGGCAGGGCCGAAATGCCCCTAGGGGCAGACACGCCAGTGTCAGGGGTTGGACATCTTTCATCTTCCTGAAAGAAGTACCACCCTGTGAAAATGGAAAACTTTAATATTTAAGTATAACTTTAAAATTTAGTAAAAAGATGAAAGACGCAGTTATCATCCTTTGCGGTGGCGGTCCGGCACCGGGAATGAACTCAGTTTCAATGAGTGTCGCAAAGACATTCCTTACAAAGAACTTCAGAGTGATCGGCCTTCACGGCGGTTATTCAGGACTTTTCAGCAAGAATGCCCGTACTGAGGACCTTACTTTCGCAATCGCTGACCGTTACTTCAA
>JAGKTT010000079.1 GCA_021153285.1 Bacteroidia bacterium | reverse complement strand
AAATTCCAGATAATATTCCGATTTCTTGACTGTCTTTGATGCACGAGACTTATCGGGCTTGATGTAACCATACGTTACTGTTGCTTCACTATCCTTATAGATCTCGTACAGCCACACAAGAGGACTCACGAACGGACCGTTGCTGCATGAATGCTTAGAGACATATCCAGGTCCCCATGTGATTCCGCCGTATTCCTTTCCAGCGGAATCCAACGTGCAGTCCCAACCGTCAAGGACATACTGAGCCAGATATTCCGCTTCATCCAGATATTCTCTGTTTCCAGTGAGATGATATGATTCCAGGAGTTCCCTCACCAGCCATTGTTGGTCATCATACACGTTAAGGATACCGCTGACGTCAGCAGTTCCGGGAGCACCGGCACGATTGACAGCGTACACAGACCATTCCCTGGTCTGGGTATATGAAACAAGCCGGAAAGATCCTTTATAATATTGAAGACCGTCAAACAGCTTCTCCAGCAGCTGGACATACCTGACATGGTGCTGGTCATACAGCGCCGTATATCCGAGGTCACTTTGCGTCTTTAAGGCCTTCAGGATGGAATTCACAGCCTCAATGGCACTAGTATACATCCACACACTGGCTCTCTCCTGAGAGGATACTTGAGTATATGGATTATAATATCTGGCCATAGACATGGACTCGTTGGAGAAATAGTTTCCCACCGCCGCATCCACCAGTTCCATGGAACGGAGAAGATTCTGATCTGCCGCATTCTGCAAGTTTCCACCCTGTTCAGAGCCAGATTCATTGGAACAAGAGAAAAGACATAGGCATGTCAGGAAGAAAAGGCACAGGAACCGTACTTTATGATTGTTCATTTCTTAAATTTATAAAACCGTTGCAGGGCAATGATGTCCTGCAACGGTATGATTGAATATGTAAATTAGTTAAGAGTGATGCTGTATATGCAGAGTTTATCCTCATTTCCAGACTCTTCGCCCTTGATGACACCAAGTGCAAGAACTACGTTCTTACCATCGAATGCAGAAAGGTCATACTCGAATGTAGCATACTTTTCGGGATTGCTCTGACCTCCATCCTCATTGATGAACTTGAAGATCTGACCACCTACAGCCTCGCCGAGATTGTTCTCTACACCCTCACCAGGAGTGAAAGTCGGTATGACAGGAGTTACTGTCATGTCTTCAGTTATGGCTACAAGACCGAAGTATGTAGGGCTTGAACTGTTGAAGTTTCTAGCCTTGAGTGTCAATTTGTCTGCACCTGCAGCGATTGCATACTTGGCATAGAAATAGGCCTCAGGCTTTGTGAAATCAACAGAAGCATCGTGTCTTGTCTTGATAGGAGTTGTTGAACGCACCATCTCCTCAGTGAGTTTCCAACCCTCAAGACCTGTTACCTCCTTTCCAGAAAGCCAATTCCACTCAGTAGTTGCCGCAGGTCCGAAAGCAAGACGACGAAGAACAAGTTGCTTCCAATAGTCACCAGTCTCCATCCTGAAGGTACCGATTGCAATTACAACTTCCTTTCCTACATATGCGCTAAGATCAAAGTTGATATCTGTATAGCTCTCGCTTGCAAGAGTCTGCTTTTCACCTACGACAACAGCCTTAGGATCTGCCTCAGAAAGATCGACAACCATCACTGCCCAATGACATGGAGCCTCGGCAGAAGCAGCATGAGTTCTTGCTTTTACTGTAAGGATCTTGTTGTCATCAGTAATCATCTTGCTACCATAAAGGTATGAATCGAACATCTGATCGTCTGCAGGACGCTCCTGATCTCCATCCTCTGCGCGATTTCTGATCTGGATTGCTGTTCCCTCATTCTGCTCTTCCCACCATCCGACGAAGCCGTGAAGAGTACACATGAAGTCAGTAGACCAGTCAAAATGAGGATAATCGTCACCGTTACGTCCACCACGGTATGCATTGTAATACCACTTCTCGGCATTTCTGAGCTCGTTGATTGTAAGGCCACGAAGGATTTCAACTGCGCCCATGCCAAAGTCTTCGATTGTAGCAACTCCATCAACAAAGTCTGCTGGAGTTATGGTCTTGGTTGCTGTAGGGTAACCCGGCTTTGTGAAAGTCAGTGTGTAATCCTGGATAAGGAGGTCCTCAAATAGATAGGTGCCGTCTTCACCGGTGGTGACATTACGAGTCTCGCTGATACTTACCAATACCCCTGCAAGCGGAGTATTTTCAGCCTGAGCATCAAGAATTCTACCTGTTATCTTTGCATTTGCAATCTGAAGGATAACATCAACAGTTGCTACGCCGTCAACAAACTTTGCAGCAGAAACTGATGTACTTGATTCAAGATAACCTGGCTTTGTGAATTTGATGGAGTGTCTGTCGATAGTAACATTCTCAACCTTGAATGTTCCATCAGCTGCTGTTGTCACAGCTGCATCTACACCTGAAATCTCAATCTTAACTCCTTCTACGGGCTGGTCAAGATTGTCTTTAACTGTTCCCTGGATAGTACCAGTCTTAGGTCCTTCCGGTGTAGCAGGTTCCTTCTCACAAGAAGAAAGACCTAGCATCATAGCTCCTGCTGTCAGAACGCAAGCGAAGAGCTTTGTCAATTTAGTTGTTTTCATAAAATTGGTTTTGTTTGAGTGTTCAATTTGCTGCAAACATAAACCAGCGCGATTAATTTTATGATTATAATCGGGTTAACCTATAATTAATTTTTTATTAAACTCTTGAAATCACGCTCATACTCCATTTCATACACAAACTTATATTCTTTTACGAATGACGAATAGCGCACCAAAGCATCTTCTGTACGATGCATCTTGACCAAGGCATTGATATGAGTTTCCAATGCCTGTTCGTTAAGAGGATCTGTCAGGTAGATGGCCTCCACAATGTCAAGCACATCGCGATAACGCTTTTTGCCATATGCGGCAGACAACTCCGTAGACAGAAGGCCGACAATCTGAGTCTCTGTGCTTTCCTTAAAGGAATCGAAAACAGGATCCTCGATAAATGGCATGAATTTTCCACGCAACACAACGCGCATGATCACGTTAATATCAGGTACTTCCTTGGATGTCTCTTTCTTTAATTCCATCCAATCACAGAAAAATCCGGGTTCACAATGAATTTTAAAGTGCCCATCCTCAAACAAGAGGTGTGCACCCTGGAAACGGTCAAGTAGTTTTCTCAAATGGTTTATTGCCACTCCTCTCGAATTCTTTGCCTTGTCCTCCTCTTTGTCCGGCCACATTATCTTACTCAGGCGTGTCGAAGAAATGCCATTATCAAGACTATACTTTAATATCAGACATAATAACTTTTTCTGTTGATATGGAAACGTCACTTCATTACCGTCAGAATCTATTGCCATAAAGCCTCCAAAAAGACAAATGGAATTATGTACCTTTTGTTCGAAATCATATCTACTTTCATATACTGCCCTTTCCAGCAAGACCCTATTACGGGTATACCTTCTATATAAGGCAAACAGCGAAGCAAGTCCCAATAATCCAATCAGCAGAAGCAGCCAGGTATAAGTTTTCTTGTTCAGGTAAAAATATTCAGTTTCTGATAATGGTGGATACGCCAATGTATATACAGTCAGGTTAGACTGGACATCATCGGGAGATTCCATAACCGTCAGTATCAGCTGCTGAAGATCCTCATCAAAATAAAGGTTTGCATTGGTTGATATCTTATCTGAGCGGATCGGTACCTTACTACCTAACTTCTTGTACGTTGCAGTCTGAAAGTCAAAATACATCAGTTGAAGATAAGAATCGGTGAGAAATTCCGGATAACAAATCGTATAGAAACCGTCTTCTGTAAGAATCATATTTCGTACAGGAACCATATTCTCTTCCTTCCAATCCAACACCGGCCCGTCACCGCCCCAGACCAAAGAGTCAACTCCTGTACTCAGGTCAACTTTATGTAGATCGTAAAAATAATGACGGCCCACTATCTGCTCCCCTGACTCATTGCCCATTCCACCAAAGATATAAACTGCGTTCTCAGATGACGAGTAGCCCATTGACGCAAAATACCTTGGAAAAATCCTGTCTCCAGCCGCAGACAATGTATCTTGTTGCCAGATAAACTCATCCAGGCCACAAGAATAGAAATTGCCATTATACATCATACTTCCGAATCCGCCAAAAAGGACAAACCTATTTCTGTCTTCATCTATGCAAGAAGAATGGTGATGGAATCGATATGGAAGGGTATCGTAGCTTCTTACCGTCCAGTCACCAAAGTGGGTGTCATATGAAGCAAGCGTAGGGACTCTTCCGGTCTGGCTTTCGACATACGGCTCATATATGTATAAGAGAGAGTCCAAAGGATTGATGAAACTACTGCCTAGATAAAGGTCAACAGGACATTGACACTGATATACATTATGAGTTATACTCTTATTTTTAAAGTTGTAAATACATAAGCAATCCCTATTGAAGTACAGCACCTCTTTCTTGAACCTATCGTAATTTGCTCCGGCTCTCGAATCGGACGAAAAGTCTGCAACCTTCTCCCAGTTATAGCCTTTATTCATAAGCCACTGCGGATTGGTTGCTAGACCATATATCTTTTTCTTAGTCTCATAAACCTTCTCTCCATTGCATTCGGTGAGAGGAAAGACATAGTTCTTCTTCCTATCAGATACAGTCAGTTCCTTGATAGCCATAGAAGGAACATCTATAATGTATTCGCTCTTGCCGAAATGCAATATGGGAGACCATTTATCTGACATTGGAGATATATGAGTCTCATAATGGAAGTCATCAACATCAAGGCTCACCTTACCTTCATCCATTACAAATTCCAGACGCACCCGCATCCACTTACCCATCTTGAAATACTCGTGAGGTATGTCGGCCTTGATTATGCTGGATTTACCTTCCTCGTTCAATCTTAACGGAAATTCATTATCCCAATGTTCGCCCGAATACAAAAGATTAAACACTCTTCCTTCCACATCATTCTTGATTCGCAGAATATAGCCGAAATCTGACGGCATATGCATTGCAAGAGAGAATTCCACCCTCAGAACATCATCAAAGGCAGGAATCCTCGAAACGAAAACATCATAGGATGTCCTATCTGTAATCGAATTTTCCGATCCCTTAAACATCAGGCCCTGAGCATTAGACATAAAGTGTATAAAAAGGGCTATCAAGCTAATTAATATTCTCCTTGTCTTCATTAAGTTTCAATTAATTCCGCGGTAAAAGTAATTAATTTTGCGATTAATTACTATACTCACTATTAAAAGTTCCAGTTTGACATAAACACCGAAAGTTAAACAAAACTATCAGGGTTGAAAACTCCCCGATTTTTAATCCACTTCTATTCATAACGCGTTATTTGTCTGGAAATATAAAACTGCCCTAAGGTACGAGTCAAGAGGAACAGATACCGGTGCACCAAAAATTCACGATTTTATGGCACACCGGCAGTCAAATTGAACTGCGCCCCATAAGTTGGACACAATGTCAAATGATATGGGAAAAGCTAGTTATAGTCTAAAAATTCAAGCAGTATTGATGCGAGAGTCAGGCAAAAGCATCAGATCGATTTGCCGTGAATTGGGAATCCAATACACTTCATTAATCTTATGGCTATCACTTTATAAGAACGGAGGTGAGAGAGCTCTTTCTGATGAGACTCCACACCCATATTTCCGCGCTGTAGAGGATCGCTCATATCAGTTCCACTGAGCAGATCTTTCCAAACAGAGCTTAATTAAGTTCCCATATTGCATATAGAATAAGATCGGAGCTTCTTTTTACGGTCTGACCATCATAGTAATTATCAACTCCCAATCCATCTTCACGGGTATTCCAACGAACAAACTTATATCCGTTTCGGTAGAAAGTCGGAGCAGCAAGCTTGTTATTCGTATCGGTGACTATTCTCTGTATGTATTCCACATCACCGATTTCCTCACCATTTATAGAATCTCCTTTATTACCCTTATATATCACATTCACGCTCTTTACATCACCGCCATTAAGCGTCACCATACCGGTTTCGTTCATAATGTCAGGATTGTCAACATAGCCGACGGTTTCATTATCCTGGATCTTGCCGGAATTAATGACAACCGACGCATATTTGCCATCAACATACAGTCCTCCTCCTGAAAGCAGGGTGATGTTTGAAGTGATATTAGGATATTCCAGATTATTTGAACCAGTTTCACCGACTGTCACCGTTGCAGTCACTTTATCCGACGGCAGATCAACGCATATGCCACCGCCATGTCTGGTCGAAGAATTTCCAACAATGGAACCTGCAAGGATATCCACGTCCACATCCTGACCTCCCGTGGTAATGTAAACACCTCCACCGTAACCGGTATTGCCTGTTCGAGAGATTGAAGA
>JAGKTT010000078.1 GCA_021153285.1 Bacteroidia bacterium | reverse complement strand
CCTCTCACCATTTAATCATCAACCCGATTCCACGGAGACACGGAGGATTAGAGATTTTGGAAAATTCGTTTTCTTTGGAATAAAGCAAACTCGTTTGTTTTCTTCCCAAGAGAACTAATCATGGGACAACGTCCCTGGGTGCATAGCACCTTAAATCTCTAAGACGGGAAAAGTTCAGTTTCATCTGTTTAATCTCGTTGATATAAGAAAATCTGTGATAATCCCGTCCAATCAGTGTCATCTGTGGGCCATTGAACATTCTGTTGATTGTTTGGTCGTGAGAAAGCACAAGCACCCCGTCCTTAGTCCTCTTGACATCGATCTCGACGATATCTACACCCATTCTTATGACAGACTCGATGGCAGGAATCGAATTTTCAGGATAGTTTCGCCAGTCTCCTCTATGAGAGATTACCATTACATAATCCGATGCAGGATTATGGATTTCAGCCAGAAGCTTTTCTGCTCTGGTCGCATATTGCGGCTCTGACGAACATGCTGCAAGAAGTACAGCAGCAAGGATAAACAATAATTTTTTCATACGTTATAACGATTTAATTGCCAAATATATAAAAAAGACGACACAATTCAATGAATCATGCCGTCTTTTCAGATTTATACGCCATTTACTACATTCTTTCAGGAAGATTTATGCCAAGTATCGACATTGCCTTGCTGAGAACCTTGGCGATTGTCTCGACCAGTACAAGTCTGTACTGAAGAAGCGCCTGATTCTCCTCACGGAGGATAGGAGTATCATGATAGTACTGGTTGAACTCCTTGGCAAGCTCATATGCATAGTTTGCAACAAGTGCAGGTGAATGTGCAGCACCGGCCTCGGCAACCTTCGCAGGGAAAGTATTGAGGATCTTGATGATACGGATTTCCTTAGGAGTAAGCTCAGACTCCGGCTTCACCGCCTCCACATCATGTGCGACACCCTGGGCATCAGCCTTGCGGAGGATAGACTTGATACGGGCATGTGTATACTGGATGAAAGGACCTGTATTTCCGTTGAAGTCGATAGACTCCTTAGGATCGAAGAGCATGGTCTTTCTCGGATCCACCTTGAGGATGAAGTACTTGAGCGCTCCGAGACTTATCATCTTGAAGAGAGCGTCCTGCTCATCCTCGCTGAGATTATCGATCTTTCCGAGTTCAAGCGAAGTTTCCTTAGCAGTGTTGTACATTGCAGCGATAAGGTCATCCGCATCAACTACAGTTCCCTCACGCGACTTCATCTTACCCTCAGGAAGCTCAACCATACCATATGAAAGATGGTAGATGCTGTCAGCCCAGTCGAAACCGAGCTTGCCGAGGATGAGCTTGAGAACCTGGAAATGATAGTTCTGCTCATTTCCTACGACATATATATGCTCGTCAAGGCTGTACTCAGCGAAACGCTGCTCGGCTGTTCCGAGATCCTGTGTCATATATACCGATGTACCGTCACCACGGAGAAGAAGCTTTCTGTCGAGTCCGTCTGCAGTTAGGTCACACCACACAGATCCGTCCTCCTGCTTCTCGAAGATGCCTGCATCAAGTCCCTTCTGGACAAGAGCCTTTCCGAAAAGATATGTCTGAGATTCGTAATATGTTCTGTCAAAGCTGATTCCAAGGTCATTGTATGTCTTGTCAAAACCCTCGTAAACCCAGCCGTTCATTGTCTTCCAAAGCTCCACTACCTCAGGGTCATTGTTCTCCCACTTGAAGAGCATTTCCTGAGCAGCCTTGAGAGAAGGCGCATTCTTCTCCGCATCCTCCTTGCTCATTCCGCATGCCACGAGCTCGTCAACCTCTTTCTTATAGAGATTGTTGAAAGCCACATAATAGTCACCTACAAGATGGTCTCCCTTCTTGCCGCTTGACTGCGGAGTCTCACCGTTTCCGAGAACCTTCCATGCGTACATGGACTTGCAGATATGGATACCGCGGTCATTCACAAGATTCACCTTCATTACATTGTTACCGCATACCTCGAGAAGCTTTGCAACAGACCATCCGAGAAGGTTGTTACGGATATGTCCAAGGTGAAGAGGCTTGTTGGTATTTGGCGAAGAATACTCTACCATGATGGTCTTTCCTGTAGGAGCAAGCTGACCGAAATCCTCTGCAGCAGCAATTTCAGCGAAGACGCTGTTCCAATATACCTCAGAGAATGAGATATTGAGGAAGCCCTTTACAGTGTTATATCCCGCAACTTCAGGGACATTTGTCTTAAGCCACTCTCCGATGGCGTTTCCTGTATTCTCTGGAGTTGTCTTCGACACCTTCAGAAGTGGAAAGACAACAAGCGTATAGTCACCCTCAAACTCTTTACGGGTAACCTGAACCTGGAGCTGAGCTGCAGGCACTTCAACCGCGTAAAGCGCCTGAATTGCTTCAGACGCTTTAGCTATGATAAAATTTTCTGGAGTCATATTATCCTAAATAGCTTTTCAAAAGTTTGCTTCTTGAATTGTTCTTGAGCTTGCGGATCGCCTTTTCCTTGATCTGACGCACACGCTCTCTTGTAAGTCCGAATCTCTCGCCGATTTCCTCAAGAGTCATCTCCTGACATCCGATTCCAAAGAAAGACTTGATGATTTCCCTCTCACGTGTAGCAAGAGTAGAAAGTGCTCTCTCAATCTCCTTGTTGAGCGACTCGTTTACAAGTCCTCGGTCTGCGCTTGGAGAATCATTGTTCACAAGCACGTCGAGAAGGCTGTTGTCCTCACCCTCAACGAAAGGTGCATCTACAGACACGTGGCGACCTGATACTCGGAGTGTATCGGCGATCTTGTCCTTTGGAACATCGATCATATCCGAAAGCTCCTCGCTTGAAGGCATACGCTCGTTCTCCTGCTCGAACTTCTGGAGCGCTTTATTGATCTTGTTGAGTGAACCGACCTGATTAAGAGGAAGTCTCACGATTCTTGACTGCTCTGCAAGAGCCTGAAGAATAGACTGACGTATCCACCATACGGCGTATGAAATGAACTTGAATCCTCGTGTTTCATCGAACTTCTCGGCAGCCTTGATCAATCCGAGGTTACCCTCATTGATAAGGTCCGGCAGGCTGAGTCCCTGATTCTGATACTGCTTTGCAACAGACACCACAAATCTGAGATTTGCTCTTGTAAGTTTCTCAAGCGCCTGCTGGTCACCCTTACGGATCCTCTGGGCAAGCTCTACTTCCTCCTCCACTGTGATGAGTTCCTCACGACCGATTTCCTGAAGGTACTTGTCAAGTGAGGCACTCTCACGGTTTGTAATCGACTTGGTAATCTTAAGCTGTCTCATTCTTATCTTTTATGTTAATACTTCCGCTAAATTCCGAAGCCGAAATATCCAGTCCTTCCCGATGGAGTTACACCTTCGATGAAAATTGTCCTCTTTGACTTCTTCACAACGTCGATGACATCCTGAGGGGTCTTGACCTGATGTTCATTCACATACTGGATGATGAATCCTTCCTGCGCTCCGGCTTCCATGAGTTTTCCAGGACCGAGTTCCACTATCTCCACACCGCTCTTAAGTCCGTACTTTGCAAGGGTCTCCTCTGAAGCAGCCTTGATGGACGAGCCGTAGAAAGCTATCGAACCGTCATCTGCTACCGTTCCGTTTTCCTGTGACGTGCCTTTGAATGTCACATCGAACTTCTGCTGCTTTCCGTCCCTTATAACGGTAACCACGGCATTGTCTCCCGGAGAGAACTTGCTTACAGCTTCCTGAAGGGATGCAGGGGTGGTGATGGTTGTGGAATCTATCGCGATGATAACGTCTCCGGCCTTGATTCCGGCCTTGTCGGCAGCACCGCTTTTTGAAACCTCGTTAATATATACGCCGTTTCTTGAAGAAAGTTTCAGATCAGCCGCGATTTTCTCGTCAATCGGCTGCATTACAACGCCTAAGACAGCTCTTTTCACGCTTCCGAAGTCCATAAGGTCGTATGCAATCTTCTTCACGATATTAGAAGGCACTGCAAAAGAGTATCCGGTATAAGAACCTGTCTGGGATATGATGGCCGTGTTTATACCTACAAGATTACCATTCTTGTCTACAAGCGCACCACCGCTGTTGCCCGGATTCACGGCCGCGTCAGTCTGGATAAAAGACTCGATCTTGAACTCGCCGGAATAATTCGGCATCGAGCGTCCCTTGGCACTGACGATACCTGCAGTGATGGTAGAACGGAGGTCATAAGGAGAACCGATGGCAATCACCCATTCACCGAGACGGAGCTTGTCCGAATCACCGAACGGAATATACGGAAGTCCCTCAGCCTCAATCTTCAGAAGAGCCACATCCGTAGCAGGATCCGTTCCCACCAAAGTCGCCGGATAAGTCTGGTTCGAATTGAGAGTCACTTCGATTTTGGTAGCACCGTCAATCACATGATTGTTTGTTACGATATATCCGTCTTCGCGGATGATCACGCCCGAGCCGCTGCCTACCTTCTCCCTCTGCTGTGGCATTCCGCCTCCCTGAGGAAATCCGAAGAAAAAGTCAAATATCGAGCTCGGCGCCTGCTGCTGTGCAGACGAAGCGGCTGATGTAACCTTGACATATACGACAGCGTCCACAGCATTTTCAGCCGCATATGTAAAATCAGGCCAGTCGTCATGCGTCAGACTTACAGTGCGGAACTGCGCTCCAGCAGCATTCTCAACTACAGCACCTGACATTCTGCCAGCCATAACATTCACTACAGCATAAGCTGTCAGCCCTCCGACCAATGCGGAAAGCAGAGCAATCAAAAAACCTCTTTTCATATTTTACAATACTTCGTCTTTAGGTTACAAGACATGAAAATCAAGCCCCTTATCCAGCTCAGAGAGATGATTTCGAAAGCCCTCTCCGGCCAGACAAATTTAAGCAAATCTTTTCAATCTTTCTTCATCGAGACCATGGAACTTATACTCACACATACCGGACGACTCAACTTCACCCAGTTGGCGAGGTGCGGTCGCTCATGCGAGAGCCGGTTCCGCCAGAACTTCAGGAAGTCATTCGATTGGCTGTCGTTCAACCGGTCGTTCCTGGAATCGACAAAGGGACATCGCATTGCAATAGCCATCGATCCTTGCTATATCTCCAAGTCCGGCAAGAAGACTCCAGGCATCGACTGGTTCTGGTCCGGTTGTGCGGCTGCCATGAAAAAAGGTCTTGAGATACTTGGCATATCCATCGTTGACGCCGATGCCAAGGACTCGGTCTTCCTAAAGGCAGAACAGACCTTCACAGACAAGAAGCGAGGACGAAAACCTGACTGCACCAAGGGGATGAAAGATCCCGACTCCCTCACCGGATGGTATCTGAGGATGCTCAACCGCAACTGCAAACAGTTGCTGTCCATATGCAAGCTCATAGTTGCAGACGCATACTTCTCGAAAGAGAGCTTTGTGTCAGGAGTGAAGTCTCTGGGCTTCAATCTCATAAGTCGCTTCCGTGATGACGTCAACCTCAAGTACCTGTACTCAGGTCCAAAGACTGGCAAGCGTGGCCGTCCTCAGAAGTTTGCAGGCAAGGTTGATATCAACAATCTTGACATGAACATCTTCTCGGAGGACTATACTGCCGAAGGCAAACTCGTATACAAGATGTACACGGCTGTCGTATGGGCTGTGAGCCTTGGATGTGAAGTTCGAGTCGTCCTGGTTGACTACGAGGATGCTGAAAAGAAGCGTCAGACCCGAAAGGTCTTCTTCTCAACCGACGCCTCGATGTCAGCACGTGACATCTTTGACATCTACCGGACACGTTTCCAGTTGGAGTTCGTCTTCCGCGATGCCAAGCAGTTCACCGGGCTCACACACTGTCAGGCGAGAAACAAAGAAGCTCTGTCGTTTGCCTTCAACGCCTCGCTCACTTCCGTCAACCTCGCCAGGGCATTTGCCCGTCAGCAAGGGATGGCCCTCTCGGTCGGTTCAACCAAAACACTGCTGCACAACGCTGCAATGGTGGATCGATTTATTGCAATGTCCGGAAAATCTCCGAACATGCGATTAAATAACACTGATTTCAAAGAACTTTTATTCTACGGCGTTCGCGCCGCGGTGTAACTTTTATAATTTTACCGAACTATTG
>JAGKTT010000028.1 GCA_021153285.1 Bacteroidia bacterium | reverse complement strand
CGTCCGAAATAGAAGAAACGGACGTGGGCATTGTCTGAGAACTCATAGTTCAGCATTGCCTGAGGAGACCAGTTCACGACTTTGTTACGATATGCTTCGTGACCGGTGGTTTCATTGTAAGTATCAGTAGGATTGGCCGCTACACCAAGCTGCGCACGGAACTTTTCCTTCTGGTAGCTGAAGTTTATACCTGCTCTCTGGGTGATCGAGCGGTTAAGGATATTGTTGGAATATCTTTCATCGATCGACTGTCCTTGAGGATCGAAGATCAGCATTCCGTTCTCGTTCATAAGGTTAGAACCACTGTTGTATGTATCCTTCTCAGAAGTATTTTTATTCCAGCTGTACTGATAGTTGGCCTCGAAGAAGAAATGCTGGGTGATCGGCTCAGTATACACCACACGACCACTCAATGACGAACTGCGCGACTGCTGGTCGAAGAGCTGGTTCACTATTTCGTCCTTAGCTGCTTCAGATCCCACCTCAGTAACTCTTGTAAGAGACTGGTTGAATCCATTGAGTTCATTGTTGCTGAAACTGAAACGCACATTGGCAGAAATGGTTCTTCCTGGTTTTCCCAGACGCTGTCTCAAGAGAAGGAAACCGCTCGCCTGCCAGTTATCATTGTCACCGGTATTGCTGGTATAACCGTCATTTGTAAGATGCTTAGCGCCATCCCTTTCAGTATGTGTCTGAAATTTAGAGAATTCCGTAAAAGAGCCCTTTCCGAAGTTAACACGCGGTTCAAAAAGGATGGACGTATTCTCTGAGAACTTGTGCTCGAGTCTCATTCCCAGACGATGTCCCTGACTGCGCGTCTGATTATTACCGCTCTGGTCATTCAGAAGGCGGCTTCCGTCATCCAGATATGTAATTTTCGAGCTTTCCTCGATGACATTCCTGATATTGCCGCTGTGCATATAGTTTCCGGCAAGTTCCATATCTCCGTCAAAGAGGTCGAAAGTACCGTTGAGACCTCCCATCCAGGAAGTAGCGATGCCGTTACCGCGACCCCAGCCGCCCATTCCGCGACCCATTCCGCCACCGCCGCCACGCATTCCCTGCATCATACTGCCGGACATATCATTGAAACCGCGGTTGTTTGTATTGTTTCCATTGAGTATTATACTGATCTGGCTTTTATCGGTAAATCTTCCGATCATTGCAGCACCCTGATAACGAGTGTCATTCATATCTGACCCTGCTCCCGGAACATCGTGACCGCCGCCACCCATAATGTTACCGAACCAGCCTTCCATCATTCCCGGTTTAAGAGAGAGGTCAATGACAGTCTCCTCATCACCATCGTCAATACCGGTAAAGAGTGCCTGATCTGACTTCTTTTCCACGACCTTCACCTTCTCGATGAGCTTGGCAGGAATATTCTTGGAAGCAAGCTGAGGGTCATCAAGGAAGAAGGACTTACCGTCGATCATAATCTTCGTGATTGTCTCACCATTTGCTGTAATCGAACCATCGGCCTCCACCTCTACTCCAGGGAGTTTCTTAAGAAGTTCCTCCAGCATATCATTGTCTGAAGTCTTGAATGATGAAGCAGTATATTCAATAGTATCTTTCTTTACTACAATAGGATTTCCCACGGCAGAGACACTTGCAGCATCCAGTACTTTCACATCCTCCTCCATCTTTATACTGCCAAGATCTACATCCTTTGCCACCACAAGTTCCTGCTGATGAGTAACATATCCCATAAGCTCAGCCTTGAACACATATGTTCCCTTCCTTACCTTGGTCAACGATGCCGCACCGTCTGCATCAGTAAGGACATATTTTGCCGCAGCAGTCTCACCCTTGACAGTAAGAGATGCAGTCGCAAACGAAACAGGTTCGCTGGTCTTTGCATCAACAAGCTTTACTTTCACCGTGTAAGCAGTCTGAGCTGAAACATTCAATCCTAGAAAAACAGCAGCAAAACTCAGAAGAGTCCTAAGAAAAAAGGGAAACGATCTTCCTCTCATAGTAACAGTTTAGTTATTAATCAATTACACCACAAAACAAGTGAAGATGGACGTCAGGATCATCTTCACTATCTAATTATGATGCAAAAATAAGCAAAAGGTTTAGAAAGAGATGAACTTTTTTCCAAACCTTTTGTTTATTTTTTTACCCTATCCGGGTTATTTTCAATGAATTTCTTCCAGTCAGTCTTACCTGTGACGCCTGCAAGAGGATTCGACATCTGATAATGATGACAGAGTGCTATTGCAAGCGCATCTGTGGCATCGAGATATTTCGGATCCAGCTCCACTTTCAATGTTTTCTGAATCATCAATGCCACCTGCTCCTTCGAGGCTGCACCATTGCCGCATATAGCGATCTTTGCCTTTCTCGGTGCATATTCCGCGACAGGAATTCCTTTCATCACAGCAGCCGTAAGAGCAGCTCCCTGAGCACGGCCGAGTTTCAATATGACCTGGGCATTCTTTCCATAAAATGGCGATTCCACAGCAAGTTCATCCGGATGATGTTCCTCGATAAGCTCAGTCACTCCCGCAAAGATATTGGCCAGTTTTTCGAAAGGATCCTTGATCTTGCGAAGGTCAAAGACGCCCATATCGACATAATGCGGTCCCTTGGAATCAATGGAAATGACCCCGAAGCCTAAGATATTGGTTCCGGGGTCTATTCCTAGTATGGTCTTGTGGTCTTTCAAAAGATTCTTAGAATGACAGGAGACTAGTCAATGTAATCAAAGCCTGTATAAGGACGGAGTGCTTCTGGAATCTCGATGCGGTCAGCCTTCTGATTATTCTCAAGGAGAGCTGCCACCACGCGTGGAAGAGCAAGTGAACTACCATTGAGCGTATGAGCGAGCTGCACCTTACCGTCAGCATCCTTATATCTGAGTTTCAGACGATTAGCCTGATATGACTCAAAGTTCGATACTGATGAGATCTCGAGCCAGCGTCCCTGCGCTGCAGAATATACCTCGAAGTCATAGGTGATGGCTGATGTGAAACTCATATCACCACCGCACAGACGAAGGATTCTGTATGGAAGACCGAGGCTTGACACAAGCTTCTCTACGTGAGCAATCATATCATCAAGGGCAGCATACGAATCTTCCGGCTTCTCGATGCGTACGATCTCGACCTTGTCGAACTGATGGAGACGGTTAAGTCCGCGTACATCCTTTCCATAAGAACCGGCCTCACGACGGAAGCAAGGTGTATATGCAGTCATCTTTACCGGGAAATCATTGTTTCCAAGAATTACGTCACGGTAGATATTGGTTACAGGCACCTCAGCAGTAGGTACCAGATAGAAATTATCAGCAGTTGCGTGGTACATCTGACCTTCCTTGTCAGGAAGCTGACCTGTACCGAAACCAGAAGCCTCATTAACCATTACCGGAGGCTCGACCTCAAGGTAACCGACTTCTGTGTTCTGATCAAGGAAATAATTGATCAGAGCTCTCTGGAGTCTTGCACCCTTTCCTTTGTAAACCGGAAAACCTGCACCTGTAAGTTTGACTCCAAGGTCAAAGTCAATGATGTCATACTTCTTTGCAAGATCCCAATGAGGAAGAGCATCCTCTCCGAGCTCAGGAATCTCGTTGCCCATCTTGACTACTACATTATCCTCTGCGCCCTTTCCTTCAGGAACCTGATCGCAAGGTATATTTGGAAGAAGTACCAAAAGCGAATTGAGTTCGGTATTGTTCTCCTCTGATGTCTTCTCGATTTCTGCGGAACGGGCCTTGAGTGCAGCTACCTCAGCCTTTACAGCCTCAGCCTCTTCCTTCTTGCCTTCCTTCATAAAGCCACCGATCAGAGCGGCCTTCTTCTTCTGTTCAGCCAGACAAGCATCGAGTTCAGTCTGGAGAGCACGTCTATTCTGATCAAGGACATTGATCTTCTCAACGATTTCCTTTGCATCAAAGTTCTTTTTTCCGAGCTTCTCAATCACAAATTCAGGATTTTCACGAAGCAGTTTTAGAGTAAGCATAGCGTTTATATTTTATAATTTCATTTTTCAAATCAACTAAACGCACAAAGTTAAATATTTTCCAGAAAATATAAAAGGCAATAATCCGATGGATTACTGCCTTTATAAGTTTTCAAGTCTCTTATAATTAGTTCTCGAATGGGAGTACTGAAACGTAAGACTTGTTATCAGCCTTCTTGCGGAAGCTTACCTTACCGTCAATAAGAGCGTAAAGAGTGTGATCCTTACCCATACCTACGTTAAGACCTGGGTTGTGAACTGTACCTCTCTGACGAACGAGGATGTTGCCAGCCTTTACAGCCTGATCACCGTATTTCTTGATACCAAGTCGTTTGCTATGTGACTCACGACCGTTCTTCGAACTACCGACGCCTTTTTTATGTGCCATATTCTGTTCCTCCTCAATTAATTAAGCGATCGCATTGATCTGAAGTTTTGTAAGATACTGACGGTGACCGTTACACTTCTGGTAACCCTTACGACGCTTCTTCTTGAATACAAGAACCTTCTTGCCCTTGCAAGTGTCGTCGAGTACAGTTGCTGTTACCTTAGCGCCATCTACATATGGTGCACCTACCTTTACTGCGCCGTCCTCGTCGATAAGGAGTACCTTGTCGAACTCGACTGCAGCACCCTTCTCAGCCGCGAGGCGGTTGACGAAGATTTCCATACCAGCCTCTACTTTGAACTGCTGGCCTGCAATTTCTACGATTGCGTACATAAAAACTTAAAATATTAAAAGTTTTAGAAAGCAAGCGGCTGTCCCTGACAGCTCTTTTACATTGGCTTGTCGATCTGTAAATAATCTTCTATTGTAATAAATTACTGCTCGTCCTGGAGCTGAAGCTGCTGAACATAGATAGCCTTCTGCATCTGTATTCTCTTCTTCACTGACGGCTTAACGAAGTTCTTTCTTGCGCGAAGCTCACGGATTGCACCTGTCTTCTCGAACTTTCTCTTGAACTTCTTCAGAGCCTTCTCGATGCTCTCACCATCCTTTACTGGAACTATAATCATATCTAAATCACCTCCTTTTCATTATAGGGCTGCAAAGATAGACATAATATTTTAATTTACAAGCCTAACTTCCTGAATTTATGAGATTTTTGAAGGTTTCCATTCCCTTGGTCGCCACATCCTTTATATGCGTGAGGCGGCTGTCACGAACAGAGAGTTCCTTAGGATCTATTATATATATAGGTATATTGGTCCTGGCATATCTGTAAAGCCCTGCTGCCGGATATACCTGAAGGGAAGTTCCGACAATCAGCAGGATATCCGCAGCTTCCACAGCATCTATTGCAGCCTCGATCTTCGGAACAGCTTCACCGAACCATACAATATGAGGACGCAGCTGAGAGCCGTTGGGAGCCATATCACCGATATGGATGGCATCAGCACCTATATCGAACACTGTAGCCTCAGAATATCCGTCACGGTCATTACAGCAATTCTCAGGACGGACCTTGGTCAACTCACCGTGAAGATGGATTATCCTAGTGCTTCCTGCTCTTTCGTGAAGATTATCCACATTCTGGGTCACGACAGTCACATCATAGTCCTTTTCCAGATCTGCAATCGCCAGATGTGCAGCATTGGGTCTGACCGAAAACAGCTGAGCCCTGCGAGCATTGTAGAAATCCAGCACAAGAGACGGATTCCTGTACCATCCCTCTATCGAGGCCACATCCTGCACATTGTGATTTTCCCAGAGACCATCACTGTCCCTGAATGTGCTGATTCCGCTCTCGGCACTTACTCCCGCACCTGTGAGCACTGTTATCTTCTTTTTCATCATTCGGAAATTTCAAAATAAGTACGACGGAGCCAATATTCAAAAAGAGGATCGATCACAAGCGGTTCATCCTTTTCATTGAATGTAATCACCTCCTTCTTTTTCAGAGCATCCTTCACCCTCCTGACATTTGCAGAAGAATTAAGATGGTATCTTTCAATCACATCCGATGCGCTAAACTTTACCACACCATCCAGAACAGCCCGCAGCAGGCTGAGCTGATGGTCGGTCAGGTCATTTACAATGGAAACGAAACGGATCTGATGCACTGAGATCATCGAATTCAATGCATCTGTCATCATCGCTTCAGTAACGAAACCTTTAGACAAGGCATCGCAGATGGCTGCAAGGTGGTTTATATACCAGAGATTGGACTGAAAGAGCTCACAGGCGCCCATCGCAAGGTTCCTGTCAAATGACTTTCCCATACCGTTTAGGAAACCCTTCACTACGTATTCTATTATCTCCTTACTGTCGACTTTAGACAGAGCTACGCGATTCACCTGACGATAGAAATAACGTTTTTCATCAAAGATCAGCTTCATCGCATTGACCATTCCTCCCATCATTATGAAAACAGCCTGATAGGGGGCATTGCGGTCACGTTCCTTCATCTGTTTCTCCATAATCTTGAAAACAGTCTCATATTCGTCTGCATTCATAAGATTCTGAAATTCCTTCAGAACCACGACATATCTTATTCCCTTTGCAAGGGCAAGTTTCTGCGGAAGCTGCATAAGCCTTGCAATATCGTTTTCATCAGGTTTCCAGTTAAGGGATAGGACTTCACCGGTATTTATGAACCGGACTCTGTCAAAGACGAAATGAGTATCGTCCAGATAAGTTTCGACAATGGAAGCATAATCCTCCGGAGTCGAAGCCGAGAGTTTCATTACAGCTACACCGAACTTGATCAGGAAATCCTCCAATGTCCTGACATTCAGCATATCCACCATCGCAACAACAAACTGTATCCTTTCATTCTTAAGATCCGTAAAGACCTGCATCAGAAGTGACATCTTGCCCGTTTTAGGTGGCTCATATATGGAAACGTGTTCTCCGGCTTTGATAAGATTGGCCAGAATATTTCTTTCTGTACCACGACCGATAAAGTTCTTGTCGGTCACATATTCATTGTATATAAAAGGTGTATCCATCTAAAATCTACATCTACATTACTATCAAGGTACAAAATTAACAAGCATCGCTCTCTTATGCAACAAAAATGTTACATAAATATTAACAGGCGCCTGTGGATAAATCAAAGATATTTTTATATATCTTTGTAAGTTACGGTTAATGGAGTATTTATGAAGGAAGAAACCACACATACAGTTCAGAATGATGTTGCTCCCCCAAAAAAGAGCAGCATCCTGCGCAGACTGCTCAAGGCTGCCGCCTGGACTGCCGGCATATGGATATGCATTCTGGTCATACTCCAGATAGCCTTGTCCCCTTCCGTATTGACGAGGATTCTGGATAAGTATGCTGAAGAATATGTCGATGGTACATTGTCATTCGGAAAGGTGCGTCTCGCGATGTTCCGTCATTTCCCGAATGTCGGCATCTCGATAGAAGATTGTTCCCTCACCTACCCTGCAGAAAGATTCGACAGTCTGGAAACTGCCGGTGCTCAAGGTGAGCTGCTGAGAATGGGATGCGGACAGGTCGCGGACACATTGGTTTCGTTCAAGCGCTTTTCAGCAGGAATCAATATAGCCTCGCTTATAGGAGGAAAGATCAGTATACCCCACATAATCCTCTCCAAGCCAAGGATTTTCGCGCACAGCTACAATGACGGAAATGCCAATTGGAACATATTCAGAACCAGCGAAGACAGCACTGAGACAGCACTCCCGCCTGTTTCCATCGGCAGAATAAGGCTGGTCAATCATCCTCATATAGTGTACACTGACAGTCAGGACACACTTTTCGCAATGCTGGATATAAAGAGGATAGCCTTCAATGGCAGGATTGATACCAGAAACACATCAAGAAACAAGATCGGTCTGAGCATTGACAGTCTTATGCTAGGCGGAAGGCTTGCATCGGATACTCTCGGATTCAGACTCAGCAAACTGGATATCCACGAGCACGAAAGACATCTGGATATAATGGCTCAGGCCAAAACAATGCTCGCGACACATTCATTCGGTCGAATGAGCATTCCTATCAATATCACAGGAACGGCATCATTCCCGAAGGATACGGTTCCGGCAGTGGATCTCCGTGGGGTCAACATTGAGATAGCGTCAATTCCTATCAGTCTGGACGCATCAATGCGAAGAATCGGAGGCCTGACAGAGGTAGACGGAAATTTCAGGATAAATGACTGCAAGGCAGAAGAAATATTGACAGGATTTATCAGCAATATCATTCCGGAAACAGGAAAAATCAGGACAGATGCTGTCATTTCTATGCAAGGTACCTGCAAAGGAACCATTGGCAAGGGAATACTGCCGGATATTAACGCCAGCCTTGAGATCCCGGACTCCCGTATCTCTCACAAAGACCTGGATCAGGACATCGGCATAGCTCTTTCGGCTTCCGCATCTACGTACGAAAACAATTGCTTGAACATAGCAGTCAGTGATCTCAGCGCCAGCACACAGGGATTTGAATTCAGATTCAACGGAGGAGCCGAAGATCTGACCGGAGAGGATCCCCTCATAAATATTGACGGCAATCTTTCCGCCGACCTGCATTCTCTGGCCTCGCTGATGCCGGACTCAGATGCCGTCAAGGCTGAAGGAAAGGTCTCCGCAAACCTGAAAGGAAGCATAAAGAGCTCGCAGATAAGCATATACAATTTCGCCGAAGCTGCTCTGGAGGGTTTCATCGCCAGTGACAGCATCATATTCGTCTCTCCAAAAGACTCTATCAGCATAGCGGTCAAAGGTGTGGATATAAAGGCCGGGCCGGAAAGCAAGGTTTCCCGTAGGGATCCGTCAGTGAGATTCGATCTTCTGGCTGTCAGCGCCAGAATAGACAGTGCTGACGTATCTTACAGAAGCTCAATGTCTTTCAAGGGAGAAACAATGGATCTTGCCGTAAAGAATGCCGTCGAAGCCATCTCCGAGAGAGATACCACCAAGATCTACCCATTGGGTGGTCATATCAGCGCTGCGGCGCTCTCGCTCAAGGACGCTGACGGACTTTCCATATCACTGGACAACACCTCCAACAGTTTCCAGATGATGCCTAAGAAAGGTAGTCCGGAGATACCTGTCCTCAGCGTTTCAAGTGCAAATAAAAGGATATTCGTAAGGAACATATCGAACCGACTGATCCTTACAGATGCCACTGTACGAGGCAGGGCTGCGATGAACACCGTGGAGAGAAGGGCCCGCAGAAAGGCGATGATGGATTCGTTGGCCCTTATCTATCCGGAAGTGGAAAGAGATTCGCTTTTACGCCATCATCTCAGACAGAGACGCAATACGGAAGGTCCGGAGTGGATGAAAGAGGAAGATTTCAAGGCTCAGGATATGAACATCAGGCTGAACGAGAGCCTTGCCAGATATTTCCGGGAATGGGATGTAGACGGAAGCGTAAAGGTCCGCACCGGAATAGCTATGACTCCATATCTTCCTATCAGAAACATACTCAAAGGTATGGATATCTCATTCGACAATAATGAGATACGCATAGACAGCCTGAAAGTGAATGCAGGCAAGTCCGTCCTTGGCGCCAAGGGATCGCTTTCAGGACTCAGAAGAGCACTTATGGGCAGAGGAACATATATGCTTGATATGGATCTTTCTTCAGACAAGATGGATGCCGACGAACTTCTTGCAGCATTCAATGAAGCAGCTGACTATAAGCCAGCGACATACAAGGAAGATATGTCAGAGGTATCCGATGCGGAATTCCTCCAGATGGTGGTCGCGGACTCCCTCAAGGCCGACAAGCCTCAGAAACTGCTGGTAGTGCCGGCTGACCTGAATGCCGACATAAGGCTCTCGGCAAAGAACATAACCTTCGCCGGACTCGAAATAAAAAGCATCGGAGCTGATATCCTGATGAAGGAAAGATGTATGCAGATTCTCAACACTTCAGTAAGCACCAATGTCGGGGCCGGTACCTTCGAAGGATTCTACGCTACAAGAAGCAAGAAAGACATACGCACCGGATTCAATCTGGGACTAAGCGACATAACCAGCGAAAAGGTTATCTCAATGATGCCGGCAATTGACACCATAATGCCACTGCTGAAATCATTCAAAGGCCTGATTGACTGCGAAGTAGCAGCAACAGCAAGCCTCGACACCTGTATGAATGTCATAACACCCAGCATAAACGGCATCATCAGGATAAGCGGAGAGGACCTGTCGATGAGCGGCGACCAAGTATTTACAGACCTGGCCAAGAAGCTGAAATTCAAGGACAAGAAAGAAGGCAGGATAGACAGGATGACAGTAGAGGGAGTGATCAAGGACGACATTCTGGAGGTGTTCCCGTTCATTGTGGACATTGACCGTTATACTCTGGCATTGAGCGGAAAGCATAATCTTGACCAATCATTCCGATACCACGTATCGATAATCCGCTCCCCGATGGTATTCAAGGTAGGAGTAGATCTGTATGGTCCGAACTTCAACGAAATGAAATTCAAGATCGGAAAACCGAAATACAAGAACACGAAGATTCCGGTATTCACGGAAGTCATTGACCAGACAAGAATCAACCTTGCCCAATCTATAAAGGGTATATTCGAAAAAGGCGTGGAAGCTGCTGTCAGAGAGAATGAAAGACAGGATGCGATCGCCGCCTTCAGGAAAGAAACTGGCTATGTGAATGCCGTAGATCAGCAGATTGAAGAACTTTCCGAGGATGAAAAGAAACAGATGGAGGAATCCGAGGAGGATGCCTCAGAAGATAATGTAACCAAAGAAAATAAAGATACTTTAAATGAACAGTCAGGAATACATTGAGGTGTCGATCAGAATCACACCTTTCAGCGAGGAAAATGCTGAGATCGTAACAGCAGAGATCAGCGAACTTCCATTCGAGTCTTTCACTATGGAAGATCCTTATCTCAAATGCTACATACAGAAGGAACTATATGATGCTCAGGATCTTAAAGTCGTGCTGAGCGGAGTGGAAGGAATGGGCTTCGACATAGATTTCACTGCTGACCTTATGCCTGCTGTGAACTGGAATGCTGTATGGGAGAGTCAGTTCACTCCTATCGTCGTAGATGGGAAATGCACTATCAAGGCATCCTTCCACGAAGGACTGAAGAAGACCCGGTTCAACATCACGATTGACCCTAAGATGGCTTTCGGAACAGGACACCACCAGACAACATATATGATGTGCCGTGCCCTGCTTCAGAACGAAGAGGCAGTCAAAGGAAAGGTTGTGATGGATATGGGATGCGGAACAGCCATCCTCGCCATCCTCGCAGCCAAGATGAAGGCGGCACGAGTATATGGCATTGACATTGATGCAGTTGCAGCCATTTCAGCATATGACAATGCCCGTATGAACCGCGTCGGCACAAGGATCGAGACATACTGCGGCGACGCTTCACTCCTGCAGAGAAACACATATGATGTTCTACTTGCCAATATAAACCGCAACATCCTTATCCAGGATATGCAGACCTATGCTCACTCCATCCGCAAGGGAGGGCTTCTGTTCGTCAGCGGATTCTATGTGGAGGATATGCCTATGCTCATCGGAACCGCAGCGGCTGCAGGTCTGGAATATGTCAGCCACGACAGTATTGACAATTGGTGCTGCATCAAATTCAGTAAATAATGAAGAAGATATTTTATATAATAGCTTGCGGACTCTTGTTTTTTGCCTGCAAGCCTGAAGCATATGTCGGGCCACTGGATTCTCCTATAGGAAACTGGCAGGGCATCGAATGCGACTATTATTTCAACGGCGAGCTCGTAGGTGATGCAGACTCGACATACTACTCGGCAATGACTTTCTATAAGGAGGGTCTTGTATGCATAGAGGGAGTTAAGGGAGCATTTCCATTCAGCTACGATCCCCAAGCACATATACTCCAGATAGACTCTCTGTCCTGGGCAGTGGTCAACCTGCACAGCGAGGATATGACATTGAAATACCTTGGAAGAGTATATCCCACTCCCCCTTCTGCAGATGAGGTAAAATCAGAGGAAACCGAGGGATCGGAAGATGTCGGTTCTGATGACGAGCCAGGCGAGGGAGGAAATCCGGAAGAAGGAGAGGAACCTGACGAGGGAGAAGGGCCGGAAGTAGACCTGGGTCCGAAACCCGACAAGAACGGAATCATCCTGCCAGCTAACTACAAGGGATTGACGATTGAAGCCGATTCTAACGACTACTACTATATCAATTCCAACGGCATCAAGACCTACTGTACGCCGGTAGGCCATCTGAACGCCGAAGGTCTGATGGATATCGCACTCTGGTACGACACCCGCACTGACTACTACGGGCCGCTGGTGGTAGTAGTGGAGGAGAAATAACTTAAGCCTGCATAATTGCAGGCTTAAGTTATTTCTGGTACACACGTACCCAATCTATTTCATAGGTTGCAGATGTAAAGTCTGCAGCAGGAGTGCCGCCCCAACTTCCGCCTATGGCAAGATTGAGTTTCAGATAGAACTTCTGGTCGAAAGGCCACGAATGTGGATCCACTTCATCCGGACTAGGATTAGGAGCATAGAAAAACTCCTTTCCATCAAAATAGCCTCGGATATAATCACGAGTCCACTCCATTCCGTAACAATGCCATTCTTCAGGAGTTGAAATCGATGTAGACTGACAATAAGAATATTTCTTACCTGTTTCCGGATCGACATATCCTGTATTCCTTCCAGCTGCAGCAGTTGCATTGTGACTATGGGCCGATGTTCAGACTTGCAAAGATCTTTGCGTAGTACAGGACAACGGAGCTGGCGAATACGCCATCCAGCTCCTCAAAGCGAGCTACGTCCTAGGGCTGGTCCGCTTGCTTTGTGCCGGTGATGGCCATAAATAAACTTGATTTTCTGGCCGGATATTCATTATTCTATGAGTCGGCCAGATATAGAGCCGATTTTCTGGCCGAGATTGAAAACAACCTACTTTTTCCGTTGAGCCCTTATTTCTTTGAGATAGTCAGCAGAATATCAAACACTTATAAAAACAAGACAAGGGGCGTAAATCCGTCCTCTGTAAACTTGTGCTGGTGGGTTACAGACTTCGAACTTTCTACGAAGATTATCTGAAATGTATTAAGTTCTGTGAATGGTTAAAAGAAAAGGCCGAAAGGCAATAAACTACCATAAAGGTATCATTCTTACGCTATCCCCTTTCCATACTCCCAAGACAGGAAAGAGATACAGGCTTGAATTCTAACTTACTTGTTCCGTCGGACACGCAGACGCATCTTCACACGAACAAGTCTTGGCATTCCTACTCTTATAGTCAGCCGAAATTCAAATGCAAAAGTTCTCTGTAACATAGTTAATATTATTATCCTTGTAGAACTTTGCTTGGAATTTCACACCTCCTACACATAGTACAACCCTTCGGCCAACTTTCTTTTAATAAATCAGGTGCCTACTTGGGAGTTAGACACCTGATATATAGACGGATAATAATTACCCTATGTTACAATCGCAAAGGTACGAACTTTCTTGATTCTTACAACATTCTTTAACTAGATTCTTGCCTTGATCAAACATTTTTCTACTAACTGCCCTACTCTTTCTAACTTATCTAATTACGGAATACGGATGTCCCAATGAATAGTTTTGTGTGTTGTAAATACCCGGAAGACTATGGATGGGTCTTCCGGGTTTTATAAGATGTCGATAGCAAGACGCATCTAGTATAAGCGAATGTTAAAACCAACGTCGGCGACGACAATAAAATAAAGTATTAAAACGTTCAATAATGAATGCTGGTGAAACAAGAGAAATAACTCTAGAATATGCTAGAAGGGTACAGATATTCAAGTCAAAGGGTTAAGCTGGACTAATTGAGAGTGTGCGTCTGCTTCGAATCATCAAATGTCTCTATGTTTTACTATATAATGCTTTCCTTGTTTTTCAAAGCTAATATTGGAGATGTTTTCCATATCTTCCAGGATACGCTCAATAGGCTCATCTGATTTGGCTTTGAGCGAGTATGAGTAGCTTTTTACAGCTTCGTTAGAGATGTGGAATGTTACGTTGTAGTTCCTTTCCAAAGTTGACAACACATCCATAAGGGGTGCGTCTCTAAATAATAGGATGTTTTCCATCCAAAGCAGATTTTGATTTGCATCGCCAATCTGTCTTACACTTATTTCTTTCGTATTCTTATCGTAATTGAGACACTCATTCGGATTCAGCGTTATAGTTTGTAACTCGTCGCTGAACTGTATGCAACCATTAATGAGAGTAATGTCAATGTCATCACTATCTTCATATGCAGAAACGTTGAATTGAGTGCCTAAAACCTGGATTTCCGCATTTTTGTTTATTTCGACGATAAATGGCCTCAGGTTGTTGGACTCAATGTTGAAAAAAGCCTCACCATCGAGTTGTACTCTTCTTTCTGACAACCCGAACCTATGTGGGTATCTGAGAGATGAACAGGAGTTGAGAGTTATTGAAGAACCATCCTGGAACACAATATCTTTTTTCTTGCCTTTCTCAACTACTACGGTTTCGATTTCGTCACCCGCTAGTAGGACCCCGCCGATTTTCTTGTTGATGTTAAGCCAAATGCCGACAAGGACAAGGCACGGAATCAAAGCGGCAGCGCAGGTGAAGATTATCCTTCTGTGTTTTCTTCTGCTTATGTTGCGAAGGATTATGCTAATCATTTCCTCTGTAGGAATATCCTCAAGGAGAGGAAGTATATTCCGGTCAATCAAGTCGGCATCCTGAATAATGGCCCCAGCAAGCCATTCCTGGCCTTCACTGGTGGCGAGCCATTCAGCAACCCTCTTTGCTTCCTCTGCCGTTCCTCGATTGTTTATGACTCTGAATATCGTGGTTTTGCTTAAAGCTTCCATATACTGACTATAAATATTAGGACAAAATCTACTATATACGACAAATGTTTCTTAAGATTTTTGAGACACGACTTATAATGAGAGTTTACCGTGTTTAATGATAGGTTCATCATTTTGGCAATTTCTTTGTTTGAGAAACCCTCGCATCGGAACTGAGCGACTTTCTTCTGCTGTTCCGGCAGTTTGTCAATTGCGGCAAAGAGTTCTTTAATCTCTCCATGTTTTTCAGCTTGAGCAAATATGTCATCTTCAATATGCCCTCTCTGCTGTACTATCTGATAATTATGCTGTAATGCTGTATTGTGGTCCCTGACGTAATTAAGTACGGAGTTACGTGTCATAGCATATAGGAAGTTCTTGATAGACATTTCTGGGTTAAGGTCTTTCCTGATTAGCCATAGCTTCTCAAAAATGAATTGCAGAATATCTTGGGAATCGTCGTGATTCTTTACATATCTCATGATGAGGGTATATAGCAGCCTGACATAACGGTCATAAATGGCCGTGAATGCCCCCCTGTCATCATCTTTAAGAAGAATCACGAGTTCATAGTCTGTCTTAAGGCTGTAATCTGTTTGCCCGCCAATCATATAGTTGGAATTTATCACCCGCAAAGATAGTTAAATAATCACTTTACACATAATTCTCAAAAAAATGTGAGCACGGTATCACATTTTTTAAAAAGTTGAGTGTATTAGTAAGATAACCATAGTGAATTTTATATACACCATTATAAACTATAAAACCAAAAAACAAATGAAACTAATCAGATCTATTTTGGCGCTGATTGTTTTCGTAGGGTTCAGTTTTTCTATGACTGCCCAGAACGTCACAATCAACAAAAGCCAGGTGACTCTAGAAACAGTTCTGGACGATCTTTCAAGACAGACTGGTTTTGAATTCCTTCATTCAAGGCCGACAGTCAATCCAGATGAAATTGTTTCTCTCAATGTTTCCGGTGTGTCTCTTGAGACTGCGCTGCAGAAACTATTCAGCAACAAGCCAATTGGTTATGAAATCAAGGATTCCAAGGTTTATCTTATAGCCAAGGAAACCCCTGACACACCAGAGAAAGGTGAGAAGGTTGTTGTAACAGGTACAATCGTAGATGCTACAGGCCTTCCTGTTATCGGAGCCGGAGTTATTGTAAAGGGTACGACAAGGGGTGTCAGTGCAGGACTTGATGGAGATTTCTCAATTGAAGTTGATCCATCGGAAACTCTCCTTTTCTCAAGTATCGGATATGATGATGTAGAGATTCTCGTTGGTAACCAGACAACTCTCTCTGTAGTAATGAATGAAAGCTCTTTGATGCTTGCTGAGACTGTGGTTATCGGTTACGGTGCAGTGAAGAAAAGAGACGTATCTACAGCGATTTCTCAGATCAAATCAGAGGATATAGCAAACCACTCAATTTCAGACTTCCGTCAGGCTATGGTCGGTAAGATGGCCGGTGTATCAGTTATGCAGACCAGCGGAGATCCAGAAGGAAACGTGATGGTTCGCGTTCGTGGTATCGGTTCGGCTACAGCCGGTAACGACCCTCTTTACGTTATTGACGGCGTGCCAGTGGAGTCAGGACTCTCTAACATCAATGCAAACGACATTGAGTCAATGGAGGTTCTTAAGGATGCTTCATCAGCCGCGATCTATGGTTCAAGAGGTTCGAATGGTGTCATCCTCGTTACAACCAAGAAAGGATCATCTGAGAAGCTGACAGTGGGCTATGACGGATATTACGCTCTTGACAAGGTGTCAAAGAAGCTTCCTATGATGGACGCGTATGAGTACGCTCAGTTCGTTAAGGAAGGTCACGACAACGCATATTATGATGCAAATCCTGGCGGAACAGACCCTAACGGTTCTCGCTCGGACTCATGGGCTAACTATCCTGTGGAGATCATTCCATACCTCGAGGGACAGGCAGGTCTTACAAATACTGACTGGCAGGACGCTATTTACAGAAATGCGCACACTCACAGCCACAATCTCTCATTCTCAGGAAAGAGCAACAATGTGAACTACTTCATTTCTGGAAATGTCCTTGAGAAACAGGGTATCATCATCAATTCAGATTACACAAAGTACGCTCTCCGTTTCAATCTTGACGGTAAGAGTGGTAATTTCAAATATGGCGTAAACTTCGCTCCATCATATTCAAAGTCAAACAGAGTTAATGCTTCTGGTGCATATGGTGACGGCGGTGTGGTTCAGTCTGCTCTCGCGTACAACCCAATGTGGCCGATCTACAATGAGGACGGATCCTTCAACTTCTTGGGTAATGGTTACTGGAGAATCGGCAATGACTATCAGCACAATGAAATCCTTAACCCAGTTGCCCTTGCGACATTGAAGAAGGATGTGGTTGAAAGGGTTTCAATGACAGGTAGAGCATTTGCATCATATGAGTTCTTTGAGGGCTTCTCATTCCAGACATCGCTCGGTGGTTCTTACTACAGTGCATATAACGAGCAGTATTCTTCTCAGGATCTTGAAACTATAGGAAAAGCAAACTATGGAATGAAGTCGAATCCGATTGGATACGCTTCTTCTGCTTTCCAGTACAACTGGCTGTGGGAGAATCAGTTGACATTTAACCGCACTTTCAATGACAAGCATATGGTAAATGCAATTCTGGTTCACTCAATGCAGAAGGATACTCAGAAGAGTATGAATGTCAAGGCTACAGATTATCCAAACGACTATATCCAGACAATTGGTGGTGGTGTTGTCACTAGCGGAAAGTCTCTGACAGATGAGTATTCTCTCGCATCACTCCTTGCCCGTGTACAGTACAGCTATATGAGTAAGTATATGTTCTCTGCTGCAATCCGTGCCGATGGTTCATCAAGATTCGGTAAGAATAACCGTTGGGGTTACTTCCCATCTGTTTCAGCTGCCTGGAGAATTTCCGGTGAGGATTTTATGAGCAATACCAAGGGTTGGCTTACAGACCTTAAGTTGAGAGCCAGCTATGGTATGACAGGTAACTTCCAGATTGGAAACTACACTCATCTTTCTACAATGGATACAGATAACTATATCCTTGGTAGCGGTAACGGAAGTGAGACCAGCGGTTACAAGCCTACAGGTGTCGAGAACCCAGATCTCACTTGGGAGAAGACAGGAATGGCCAACGTCGGTATCGATGCAAACTTCTTGAATGGATATATTACATTGACAGCTGAGTACTACAACTCTATGACAACAGATATGCTCCTCAATGTACCTATCCCTCACCTTACAGGTTATAGCACTACCCTTATGAACATCGGTAAGGTGAACAATAGGGGTGTTGAGCTTCAGATTGGTTCGTCACATTCTTATGAGAATGGTCTCGGCTACTCGTTCAACGCAAACTTCGCGAAGAACATCAACGAGGTTAAGGCTCTCGGAGCAAACGATACTCCTATTATCTCTACAGGTAGCGTAAATCACGCGTACTATATTACTCAGGTAGGTTCTCCAATCGGATCATACTACCTTATGACTGTTGACGGTGTATTTAAGAATCAGGCGGAGCTTGATGCTTACCCTCACTTCGACAACACCAAGCCTGGTGACTTCAGATTTGTTGACGTTGACGGTGACGGCGTTATCGACCTTGACAAGGACCGCTCAATCGTTGGTAATTATATGCCAGACTTCACTTATGGATTCGGTGGTAGCATCGACTATAAGGGAGTCGACTTTGAGGTTGCATTCCAGGGAGTATATGGCAATGAGATACTCAACCTTAACAAGCGATACCTCGACAATATGGAAGGTAACGTGAACGGTACCATCGCAGCAAGAAACCGTTGGATCAGCGAAGAGCAGCCGGGTGACGGCCTTACAAATCGTGCTAACAGAAAGCAGAAGGGTAACAACGGACGTACTTCAACGTGGCACCTTGAGGATGGTTCATACCTCAGACTTCAGAACGTTGCTTTGGGTTACACTCTCCCAAGCAGAATCTCAGAATCGTTCAAGGTTCAGAGACTCCGCGTTTATGTGTCTGCACAGAACCTGTTCACTTGGACAAATTACTCTGGATACAACCCTGAGGTCAGCAACCGTTCAAGCGCATTGACTCCGGGTGAGGATTATGGTACATATCCACTTGCAAGAACTTTTATGGTAGGTCTTAACTTAACATTCTAGTAAAAATGAAGAGAATCAATATACTTTTGGCTATATTGGCACTTGGCGTCTTGACTTCTTGTGAGAAGTTCTTTACCCTGACTCCAAATTATGAGGTGCCTGTAGACAACCTATATCATACTGCACAGGATTTTGATATTGCAGTCGTTGGATGCTATTCTAAGCTTCAGGGACAGGTGAACTATTACACCGAGCTCTGCGAGTATAGAAGTGATAATATGTTCTTGAGTGCCCCAACTGCAGGTACCCAGGATAGATATGATATCGATCAGTTCAAGGATAAGCCTTCGAACGGTATTCTTGAGGAAGCATGGGCTAACTTCAACAATGGTGTTTACCGTTGCAATATGGTCCTTGACAGAATTGACGGAGCTGACTTCGACGAGGCTCTCAAGAACCAGTACAAGGGTGAGGCGATGTTCCTCCGTGCCTTTACATATTTCAATATGTATAGAATCTGGGGTGGAGTTCCTACCACTAGAAAGGTCGTGACTGTTGCCGAGTCTCTTACAATTGGCAGATCTTCAGAGGAGGATATGTACAATTTCATCGCCGGTGATCTTGAGGATATCGTAGAGGGTGCTTGGCTTCCTGCAACATATGGAAAGGACGGTGAGGGTAGAGCCACACTTGGAGCAGCTAAGGCTCTCCTTGCAAAGGTATATCTTACTTTCGGAAAGTATCAGGAGGCAGCAACGCTTCTTCAGTCTATGATCGGTACATATGAGCTTCTTCCAAACGTGGCAGACGTATTCGATGCAGCCAATGAGAATAATAAGGAGATTATTTTCGCAGTTAGATTCAACAAGGAAGTTCCTGGCGAAGGTCACGGTGCTTGGTTCAGCATCGCGAACCTCAGTGATGACTCAGGAAGAACAGCTATCCTCAATGACGTATACGAGGCGAATGATGCTCGTAAGGCTATGATCGAATATCAGAAGGTCGACGGTGTCAACGTATATCTTATGAAGAAGTTCTTCGATCAGAGAGACGCTACAAACAAGAACTATGGCAATGACCAGATCGTTTTGCGATATGCTGACGTCCTTCTGATGTATGCGGAGGCTCTTAACGAGGTGGCATACTCAAGTGACCAGCAGTCGGAGGCAATGAAGGCTCTCAACGCAGTTCATACTCGTGCAGGTCTTGCTCCTCTTGACATCGCGGATCTTCCTAATCAGGATGCGTTCCGTAGAGCAATTTGTAAGGAGCGTCAGCTTGAGTTCCCATATGAGGGTCACAGATGGTTCGACGTAGTGCGTATGGGATATGCAATCGAGTTCGCAGCGGCTGAAGGACACACAATCCAGGAGTATCAGTTCGTATATCCTATTCCTAATACAGAGCTTGAGCGTATCAACAATACTCAGCTCCTTTGGCAGAATCCTAACTATTAATAGATGCAATGATGAAAAAGATTTTATATACATTTTTAGCAGGCGTTGCAGCTCTTTGCGCTTGTCAGCCGGAGACAATTCTGGAGAGGCCATTTGACCTCTATCAGGTTGCGAGCGTGGAGGCAGTTGCTGGAGACAATGCAGCTACAGTTACGTGGACAACGCAGGAGGGTAAGCCTAATCCAGAGGAATTCCTCCTTATCTGGACTGCCGACTTGACAGGTGTAGAAGGCGGTGAAATGACTGTTGAAGCAGACAAGAGGTCTGTTGTAGTTGAGAACCTCGTTAACGATTGCGGTTATACATTCACCCTTCAGGCCAAGTATTCTAATGGCCTTTCACAGAAGGTGACATCGAAGTGTACTCCAAAGACTTCTCGCTTTGCCGTTACTGGATTCTCTGCTAATGCTGGTTCTGAAAGAATCCTCCTCACTTGGACTAAGCCGGTTACCGACAGACTTTCAAGCTATACCATCACTTGGACTCCTGGAAATGGAGAGCAGAAGATTACTGAGTATGCTACAGAAAGACTTATGGTAGAGAATCTCACCAATGACACTGAGTATACATTCACAATCGTATGTAACTATCCTAACGGTGACAGTGAGTCTTGTGTGGCATCTGCAACTCCTGGTCTTGTGATCCCTATCCTTACAAGCGTTCAGACTCCTGTTAAGCATCAGTTGGTTTCATTCGAGTACAACCCAATGTACTTTATGGCAGCTGAGGTGGCTTCAGTGGTATGGGAGTTCAGCGATGGCCAGACAGCATCAGGCTTAACTGTTCTCCATTCATTTGCTGCAGAAGGAAAAGCAACTGCTAAGGCAACAGTTACATATGTTGATGGAACAACTGACACTGGCTCAATCGAGATGACTGTAAATGGATATTCTTGGTCTAAGAAGCAGATTAAGGCAGTTAAGGCTTCTAACCCAGTATTCTCGCCAGATGGTTCGACATTGTATATTTCTACTTCTGACGGTACAGGAGATGTCTATGCTATTGACACCTGGACTGGCGAGCAGAAGTGGGTTTATCCAATCGAGAAGGTAACATACGGTGGTGGTCCAGCTGTCGGTCCGGACGGATCTATTTACGTTGGTGCACAGGGTAGCAAGTTCTACGCTATCAAGCCAGACGGAACCGAGAAGTGGACATTTGAGACTTGTGGAAATGTAGAAGGCTTCCCTGCTGTAACATCTGACAATAATGTCTATGTGGTTTCTAACGGTACTGTTGCGACTCTCTATTCTCTTAACGCCAATACAGGTGCTGCAAAGTGGACTAAGGAGCTCGCTGGCGGTACAGGTAGTGCAGTCGCTGTTGACGCTGAGGGTAACGTTTACGTCGGAACAAACGAAGGTGTATGGTCATTTACTGCTGACGGAGCTCAGAGATGGAGCACTTCCGGAATCAATGTCACTGAGCGTGGATCATTTGCAATCAATGGCAATGTCCTTTATGCTGCATTGAAGAAGACAGATGGAGTTGCAGCTATAGATATGGCTACTGGAGAGGTTAAGTGGAAGACATCAAAGGGTTCTAACGATTCATACTTCCCTACAATTGGTCCAGATGGTACAATCTACTATACAAGTAAGGGTGATAAGAAGGTCTACGCTTACAATCCGGATGGAACTCTTAAGTGGGAGACAGAGGCTATTGCCGCTCTTATCTATACAAATGTCGTTGTTACTAAGGATGGTAAGCTCTACACTGGTACTCAGGCAAATGTAGGTGACACTGGATCTAAGCAGCTTCTTACAATTGATGCAGCAACCGGTAGCTTGATTACTATGGAGCCATCAGACCAGATAATGTCAGCATTCACATTTGGTCCAGATGCACGAGTTTATTTCGGTACTGTAGGTAAGAACCTCTGCACAATTGAGACAGCAGGTCCAGCTGACTCATGGTGTATGAGAGGAGGTAACATTCAGGGTACAAACTCTCTTAAATAATGAGGTTTGCTTCAATTATCACGGTGCTTTCCGCATGTTTTATGATGGCATGCGGAAAGCCTGTTGATACCCCAAACCCAGATAAGCCTTCTGGAGGCAGCAAGATGGATGGCCTTGTACAGTTGGAAAAGCTGTGGGCAGAGACTACTCCATTTGAAGTATCCAAGACAAGGATGGATATTTTTGACAAGCTTCAAGGATATGCTGATGCTTGCACAAGCAGCGCATTTAAGTATATGTTTGATTATGATGCTAATAAGTATTCATTGACTGTCAAATATGACAATATACTTTCTTGTTATGATGCTGCCTTTGAACGAGTCTTGAAAGGTCTTAAAACAATGAGGCCAAAGAATGGAGAAGTGTATATCTGGATGTTGTATAACATGGGATATGTGATTCAGACACCGTCCATGGCGTTTGCGATTGATGTGTATCATTACCGTGCAGACGAACTTGCTCCATATATAGATTTTTATGCTTCGACTCACGTTCATACAGACCACAAGTCGGAAAAATTGATGAAGGCTATGTATGACGCCGGTAAGCCGGTGTTGAGCAACTTCTATGAACCACAGAAGAATTATCAATATTATTCGACTGGAGCAAAGGACTATACGGTTGGTGACTGTGCACTTCACACATTTATCACACGTCATAACAATGGATCTACAAATGTTCCGGTTACAGTCTTTCAGATAGACTGTGGTCCTGACACGGGAAACTTTGTGCTGATGCATTCTGGTGACTCAAACTTTATTGCATCAGAATATGACGTCACATTGCCAATTGATGTGTATATCCCGAGATATGCTCAGTCGCCTTTAGAGGAAAACAATATCATTGGAAAGGTTTGTGAACCTGACTATGTTCTGCTGTCGCATATTCTTGAGCTTGGACACAAGGATATCAGCGAGTCGAGATGGTCCCTTGAATTGGGTCTTGAGAGAGCTTCGAAGCTGGATAGCAAGCAGACATATATGCCGTTCTGGGGTGAAGTGATGATATGGAGCAACAACAAATTAAGCGTATTGAAATGAGAAAGTTGATATATTTCTTTGCAGGGTTGCTATTCCTTGCATCTTGCTCGTCAGCACCTGTTGACGAGAGAACAAGAGCAGAAATTCTCAGAGACAGGATTGTTAATGGTGAGACTGACCAGGTTTTGGTCGTAGCCCATAGAGGTGACTGGAGGTATGCTCCGGAGAACTCTATTGCTGCAATCGAGCATTCGATTGACGTAGGTGTCGATGTGGTGGAACTCGACCTTCAGATGACGAAGGACAGCGTACTTATCGTAATGCATGACGGTACCCTTAACAGAACAACAACCGGAAAGGGTAAGGTTAACGAGTGGACTTTGGACTCTATAAAGACTCTCAAGCTCAAGAATGGATGTGCAATCAAGACCATGCACTCTGTTCCTACTCTTGAGGAGGCCCTTTTGGCCGCAAAGGGAAAGGTTCTTGTGAATCTTGACAAGGCTGATAGATATTTCGACCTTATCGTTCCCGTATTGGAAAAGACAGGAACTGCTAGGCAGATCATCATGAAAGGTGGAAAGCCGGCTGATCAGGTGCTTGAACTTTATGGAAAGTATTTGGATGAGATTCTGTATATGCCAGTGGTAAACCTTCATAAGGAGGGTGCTGAGGAGCTTATGAACGGATACATGGCTGACCTCAAGCCGTATGCTTATGAACTGGTATATCAGGATGACAACCAGCTTGAGTACTCAAAGTCGCTGAAGACAGAATTGGACGGTAAGGCGCTGATCTGGTATAACACGCTGTGGGATACTTTGTGCGGTGGACATGATGATGATCTGGCACTTTCTGATCCTGACGCAGCATATGGCTACTTGATCGACACGTTGGGTGCAACAATTATTCAGACTGACCGTGCTGAATATCTGTTGAAGTATTTACGTAGTAGAGGTCTCCATGAGTAATTATGAAGTTTCTAGATTTCTTTAAAATGTCAAAACCTTCTGAGCCTATTACAGATTCTAATGAGGTTCAGAAGAAGTATTCAAGATTGAGATGGCAGGTGTTCCTTTCGGCAACGATTGGATATGGACTGTATTATGTCTGCCGTCTCAGCCTGAATGTTATCAAAAAGCCGATTGTGGATGCAGGTGTCCTTTCTGAGGGCGAGCTGGGTATGATTGGTTCAGGACTTTTCATTACATATGCAGTAGGTAAGCTTTGTAATGGATTCCTTGCAGATAGAAGCAACATTCGTAGATTTATGTCTATCGGACTTCTTGTCACAGCTTTGATAAACCTTGTCCTTGGCTTTACGACTTCATTTGGTTTCTTCCTTGTCTTGTGGGCTCTTAATGGATGGGCTCAGTCAATGGGAGCAGCTCCATGTGTAGTGGCACTGTCTAGATGGTATGGTAACAAGGAACGTGGTTCGTTCTATGGATTTTGGTCTTCAAGTCATAACATCGGTGAGGCCTTGACGTTTATTGCTACATCAGCGATCGTTGCTACATTCGGTTGGCAGTGGGGATTTAAAGGCGCCGGACTTATCGGATTGGTAGGATTCGCCATAGTGGCTCTGTTTATGAGGGATACACCGCAGAGCCAGGGTCTTCCTTCAATTGCAGAATATAAGGGCGATATAGCACCTGAGGCAAAATCAGAAGAGTCTGGTAAGTCAGTAGGAGAACTTCAGAAGATGGTGCTTAAGAACCCTGCTATCTGGATGCTTGCTCTTGCCAGTGCGTTTATGTATATATCAAGATATGCGGTCAACAGCTGGGGTATTTTCTATCTTGAGGCTGAAAAGGGTTATACGAATCTTGAAGCTAGTGCCATCATCTCCATAAGTTCAGTATGTGGTATTATTGGTACAATTTCATCAGGATTTGTGTCTGACGTGCTGTTCAAGGGAAAGAGAAATGCACCTGCTGTAATCTTCGGACTCATGAACATCCTAGGTCTCGTGCTTTTCATGTATGGACCAAAGTCGATGGATGCAGTCAGCATGGTTATTTTCGGACTTGCTATCGGAGCCCTGATCTGCTATCTTGGTGGTCTTATGGCTACAGATGTCGCTCCGAAGGGAGCCTCTGGAGCCGCTCTTGGTGTTGTGGGTATTGCAAGCTACATCGGTGCTGCAATTCAGGATGCTATAAGTGGATTCGCTATTCAGAGTGGTAAGACAGTTGGAGAAGGTGCTGCTGCCTACGACTTTTCTACAGTCGCATACTTTTGGGTTGGTGCGGCAATATTATCTGTGGTCTGCACAGTTATAGTTTGGATAATGGCAAATAGAAAAAAGAACGGATAGCCGTCAAATTTGTTTTGGTTAGTATGTGTGAGGTCGGTTGTGGTGGGGTCCAGAACCGGCCTCTTTTACTTTAAAGCATCATTATTATGACACACGATCAGTTGAAATGGAAGATATTGTCTACGGAGTACCTTATAAAGCGAAAATGGTTGACAGCCCGTAGAGATACAGTGCAGTTGCCAGACGGGCGCATTAATGAGGAATACTATATCCTAGAATATCCGGATTGGGTAAATGTGATAGCAGTAACCAAGGATGGGGAGTTCGTGATGGAGCGACAATATCGTCATGGTGCCGGAGAAGTATGTTGTGAGTTGCCCTGTGGTGTTCTGGAGGATGGGGAGTCACCTCTTGACGGTGCTAAACGAGAACTCCTGGAAGAGACTGGATATGGAAATGGCTCGTGGGTAAAACTAATGACGATATCCGAGAATCCTGATTGTATGACCAATCGTGTCCATTGTTATTTGGCGACAGAAGTTGAGAGAATTGCGTCCCCGGAATTAGACGCAACAGAAGATTTAGAGGTGATCCTGATGTCTAGAGATGAAGTAAAAGCGATTTTAGCGGATAATAAGATTCTAAATGCGCAGATGGTGGCTCCGTTGTATCGCTATTTTTATCTAAATCTTTAAGGGGCATTATAGTCAAACACATCGTTAGTATTCAATCTTATCAAGAATTTACTTAAAATCTTGACCAACTGATTTATTATGATTTAGACAGTCCATCTTAATATTTGGGCATTTCGTCGTTGCTGTGATGCAATTCATCGCTAATATGATAATCGGCTATTGCTAATCTTGCAAAAAGTAGTACTTTTGCTCCAAAGTTGATCAAAGGGGTCGTCAGAATCCCTTAAAACTCAATTGGTTATTAGTTTTAGTGTTATTAATTATGTGGTTAGTATGAGGCATCCTCGCGAGAGCGACGAAGTCTCATTTTTCTTTTATATGGTAATTAATTTAATGTAATGCTTAATATGGATTACAGAAACTTGCATAAAGCGCATCCTTGGCATGGTATAAGCCTTGGTGACAATGTTCCGGAACAAGTTAGGGCTTTTATTGAAATTGTTCCAACAGACACGGTTAAATATGAGGTCGATAAAGAGTCTGGATATTTGTCGCTAGATCGTCCGCAAAAATTTTCGAATATCGTTCCGTCTCTTTATGGTTTTCTTCCTAGGACTTACTGTGGACCAAAGATGGCTGAACTTACTAATAAATCCCTTGTTCGTTTGGATATAGAAGGAGATGGCGATCCTCTTGATATCTGTATTTTAACAGAAAAGGATGTCACCCACGGAGACATAATTGTAAATGCAAGACCTATAGGTGGCTTGCGTCTACTTGACCACAATCAGGCAGACGATAAAATCATTGCTGTCTTAAAAAATGATGCTGTGTATGGACATCTAACTGACATTGATCAGGTTCCTGTTGATATTATTCGACGTCTGATCCACTATTTTAGTACTTATAAGGATATCCCAGGCGAGAATACAAGCAGAATGCAGTTTGTAAGTACCTATGGTCCAGATGTGGCTCATGACGTAATTCTTCGAGCTATGGAGGACTATAATGAATATATAGCTATTAAATAAGATAACGGATGACGGGGAATGTCGAATGACATTCTCCTTTTTCATATGCTACTGATCTTTTCTAAGAAATATAACAACGCTATAAAAAGAGCATTTCCCTAATAATGTTAATTCCTGCCTTTCGGCGGGAGAGGATCATCTGGTGAAGTGATATGGTTCTTCCTAATATACTTAACTCTTTCATTTTAATTAAAGTTGCACCATTTTAATGCAGTATTAAATTCTAGCAAATATATGTTAGAAAAGAAAAAGGTACCCTGTTCAACGGCGGTCTTACTGCAACATATTGCTTCTAATCTTGAACGCAAAATAGGGTTATGCGGTTCTCTTAGACAAGAGGGTCGCATAACATATACAAAAGTATTCCCCTCTGGTAAAGTATCCGAGGGGAATGCTTTTGTTAGGGAATATATTGGTGTTTTTATTGCTTAAATATCCTTGATAGGAAGGAATTCCTCACCAGGGACAAAGACTGTTGTTCCTGTATATTTATCAACAATTGGCAGCATTACTTCCTTCTGACTCTTTCTTAGCAATCCTCTGCCAATCCAGTTTTCTCC
>JAGKTT010000077.1 GCA_021153285.1 Bacteroidia bacterium | reverse complement strand
AGATGATGATTTTCCGCTCAACGGGTTAGCTGACCCTGTTAGGACGGGCACTCGCAAGAGTATGTATCTGTAGATGCAGCGTGAGTATGTATGCATTGGACTGAATAATGCAAGTGCATATGTACCAATGCTATATACTGAATCACCTGCATCTGTCACAGGTAATTCTCACCGTCTTACAGCTAGGCTTTACTGAATCCTTCGAACACATCGGCCCTCTCCTCACTCTCTATATTGTGCTTCTTTGTGTTTCAAGGTGCGTCACGAAAGGCCTTGGAACACAGAAATCCCCGACTGGTCATCTATATTGAAATTCTTTGTGTTTCAAGGTTTCGTAGCGAGTTAAATCAAGCTTAATAGCGACACATTAAGGGTTTTATAGATGAATACAGAATATTATGAGCATCTGTTGTAACCTTTATATTTATAAGTATAAAAGCAACCACCTATTTATCAAGCACATATTTTTGTGGCCGCCCCCATTTATGTGTGTGTTCGTGTATACATATCGATTTTCTGTATCGTATTTTGTTTATATTTGCAATTCTTTCATAATATTGAACGGATATGCGCAGGCTTTTAGTTTTAATTTTTCTATGTTTTGCTTTCTTTTCGTGCGGAAATGAGGCTGTAATTGATTCCGGTTGGCTTGAAGAGAATTATTCCAAGTCAGAAGTTATGATTCCGATGCGTGATGGCGTCAGCTTATATACTTCTGTATATCAGCCTGTCGGCTCTGAAGACAGACCTGTTCTGATGGTCAGGACCCCTTATTCTTGCGCACCATATGGGGATGGATGGAAGGGAGATCTTACCGAATATATGACTGAATTCCTGAAGAATAAGTATATTATTGTCTTTCAGGATGTACGTGGCAGGTATATGAGTGAGGGAGAATATGAGAATGTCAGACCGTTCGATCCCCATAAGTCAGGTGTTGAGACAGATGAAGCTTCCGATACTTTTGATACGATTGAATGGTTGCTTGAAAATACTGATAATAATGGTTCTGTAGGAGTTACTGGAATGTCTTATCCTGGTTTTTACGCCACAATGGCTGCGCTCTCAGGACATCCTGCATTGAAGGCTGTTTCTCCACAGGCTCCGATTCTTGATTGGTTTAAAGGTGATGATGTGCATCATAATGGTGCACTGATGCTTCTTGATATTTATTCTTTCGCTCCATATATGTTCAAGAAACACGATAATCCGGTGAAAGAGGATCACGGATTGGAATCTCCTGTAGGTGATAATGCATACAGCTGGTTTCTTGGAAAGCAGACATTATCAAATATGACAGCTTCACTTCCTGACACACTATCCTTCTGGAATGAGATCCTTGAGCATCCGCATTATGATGAATATTGGAAGGAAAGATCTATTGAACCTCATCTTAATGATGTCCAGCCGGCTATTCTTGTCGTAGGTGGAGAATATGATACTGATGATTGTTATGGCGCACTGAATACTTATAAACTTATCAGAGATAATTCACCCGATACGGATTTGCACTTTGTCTATGGACCTTGGACTCACGGCGGATGGCATAATGCTGACTATGAGGGACTTGGCGATAGAAAATTCGGCGAGAATCTATCGCAGTATTTTATGGAGAAGATAGAGTACCCTTTCTTCAGATATTATCTTGAGGGTAAAGGTCAAAGGCCGGAACCTGTGTATCTTTTTGCTTCTGGCTCGCAGCAATGGCAGTTTATGGATAAATGGCCTGCTGATGATACTGAGTATACTCCTCTATATCTTTCGGAAGACAGATCTCTTTCATATGCATCTCCTACCCAGCTTCAATCTTCTGATACATATTGTTCCGACCCTTTCACACCTGTACCGTTTATGGCAGATGCGACGAGGAGAGATAATTCGTATATGGTTGCAGACCAGTCGTTTGCATCATCACGTAACGATGTTCTGACTTTTACTTCAGAAGTTATTGATGAAATTATCAAGCTTCAAGGACCGCTTCAGGTCAAATTTGACCTGTCTCTCTCGACAGAGGATGCCGACATAGTCGTAAAATTCATCGATGTTCACCCTGACGGATATCAGATGCTTGTCAGGGGAGATGTCTTTCCAATAAGGTATCGATATGCTTATGACAGCCCTGTCAAAGCAAATCCTGGAGAAATCCTGCACCTAGATTTTACAATGAATGACATCGCCCATTGGATTATGCCTGGACATAGGATGATGGTTCAGATTCAGAGCAGCTGGTTCCCACTGGTCAATATTAATCCGCAGACCTATCTGCCAAATATATATGAGGCAGATTCGGAAGATTATATATCTTCTGAAATTACTATATACCATCAGAAAGATGCTCAGTCACATATTGTATTGCCGATAGTTAGATAGTATGGAATTATTTTTGTAATTTTATAGCGTTTTAAAAAAGAAAATTGAAATGAAGATACATAAGATCCACGCACGTGAAATTCTGGATTCACGTGGAACCCCGACAGTAGCTGCTGAAGTTATACTTGATTCAGGCGCAAAAGGTTCAGCATCTGTGCCTTCCGGTGCATCTACAGGAGAGAATGAAGCAATTGAACTACGTGATGGAGATCCGGCACGTTATTTCGGTAAAGGAGTTCTTAAGGCTGTAGAGAATGTCAATCAAATAATAGCTCCGGCTATTGTAGGGCATAGTGTATTCGAACAGATGGCTATAGACCGTCTTATGTGTGAAATGGATGGTACGCATAATAAATCGCGTCTTGGAGCCAATGCCCTTCTGGCTGTTTCGCTTGCAGTGGCAGATGCTGCTGCATCTTGTATGAAAGTCCCTCTTTATCATTATCTTGGCGCTCCTAATTCAAATGTGCTTCCTGTTCCTATGATGAATATCATCAATGGCGGTTCCCACAGTGATTCACCGATTGCATTTCAGGAATTTATGATCAGGCCTGTAGGTGCCTTGACATTCAAAGATGGCTTGAGAATGGGAACTGAGGTTTTCCATAGCTTGAAATCTGTGTTAAGAGATAGAGGATTGAGCACAGCTGTCGGAGACGAAGGTGGATTTGCCCCCCTCCTTCAAGGAACGGAAGATGCTCTTCAACTGATTCTGAAGGCAATAGAAAAAGCAGGTTATATGCCTGGCAGGGATATAACTCTTGCTCTTGATTGTGCTTCATCGGAATTCTATTCAGATGGAATATATGATTACTCTATTTTCGAAGGTGATAAGGGGCGTAAGCTTGGAAGAGAGGAGCAGATAGATTACCTTAAGTATCTGGTGGATAATTATCCGATAGATTCTATTGAAGATGGTATGTCGGAAAACGACTGGCTTGGATGGGAGATGATGACAAAGGAAATAGGTGACCGCTGCCAGTTGGTCGGTGATGATCTCTTTGTGACTAATGTGGATTATCTGGCTAAAGGTATCAAGTCAGGGTGTGCCAATGCTATTTTGGTCAAGCTCAATCAGATAGGCACTTTAACGGAGACACTCGAAGCGATTGCAATGGCTCAGCGTCACGGATATAAGGCAATCATCTCACATCGTTCTGGAGAGACTGAAGATACTTTCATTGCAGATCTGGCAGTAGCGACAAACAGCGGTCAGATCAAGACCGGTTCATTGAGCCGTTCGGAAAGAATTGCCAAGTATAATAGGCTCTTGAAAATCGAAGAAGATCTCAAAGGACGCTCGGTTTATGGCCTTGCTTTCTAATATTGGATAAAAAGATGCAGAAAAATCACTTTTTTCTTGGTGGTTTCAGAAAAAAGTGCCATATTTGCATCCGCAATCCAAACGGGGGTATAGCTCAGTTGGCTAGAGCACCTGCTTTGCAAGCAGGGGGTCGTCGGTTCGACTCCGACTATCTCCACTAAAAGACCTGATCAAATGCGATCAGGTCTTTTCTTTATTCAGTGCACTATAGCAAAACAAATTCGGCTGAACTCAATGGAGATAATTGATTATTGTGTTGCGGATGTTTTCGGCTGCTGCGGATGGGTGCATTGCTGCAGCCAGTTCTTCGGGACTTGCCGGTGTCGGCTGGATAGGGAGGATTGAAGCGAAACCGCTGTTGCATATATCTTCGTTACTTAGATTGACTATTCCTGCAATTGCCAGAACTGGTATGCCTTTGTCGGATACCCTGCTCAGAACTCTTGACGGGAGCTTGCCGCAGAATGTCTGGCAATCGATCCTTCCTTCTCCGGTAATGATCAGGTCGCTATCTTCTATGATATCCTCGAATCTTGCAGCGTTCAGTATCAGGTCTGCACCTTTGCAAAGTTTTCCGTTCAAGAAAGTAAGCAATGCTCCACCGGTACCTCCGGCAGCGCCTGAGCCGGCAATCTCACCCAGATCGATGCCGTACTCTCTGAAAATATTCGATGCAAGGGACTGCATCCCGTTCTCCAGTATCCTGATGTCTGAATCGCTGGCCCCTTTCTGTGGCGCAAATACTTTAGTGGCTCCGTATTCTCCATAAAATACGGTCTCCACATCACAGGCTGCAATGAATGATGAGGCCAGCAGTTCTGCAGATACCTTGCTGGAATCAATGGAAGCTATCTCACTGAGTTTCTCTCCGCAGCAGTTAAGTACAAGTTTTCCATTATTGTCCATAAATCGGAATCCCAGCGCTTCCAGCATACCTGTGCCTCCGTCATTTGTGGCGCTTCCCCCAAGTCCGATTGTGAATCTTCTGCATCCTCTGTTGAATGCGTCCATTATCATTTGTCCTGTTCCGAAAGTGGAGGTCCGCAGCGGATTCCGTTCTTCGGGGGAGAGAAGCGTCAGACCGCTGGCCTGGGCCATCTCGATTATAGCTGATTTACCATCTTCATCCTCATATAAGGCGTATTTGGCTGAGCAGGGGCGTCCAAGAGGATCATTGACTTCAATATTGATCCAAAAAAAAGGTCAGCATTTCTGCTGACCTCTGGTAGTCGGTAGGGGAATCGAACCCCTATTGCAAGATTGAGAATCTTGAGTACTAACCGTTATACGAACCGACCGTGATATTGTTCTTATCGTTTGGGATTGCAAAGGTACGCATTTTTTTATTACTTCCAAATTTTTTCGCACATTTTTTACGAAAAAATGCAATTATTTCAAGAAAACGAAGAAAACAGCCATAATAAGACAGAAAAACGCCGCAAAATGATTCCATTGCAGAGTCTGTCCCTTGAACATTACGGTGACAAGAATTGTGAATACTGTGAGAGAAATGACCTCCTGAATGATTTTCAGCTGCATCAGATTGAAGGGACCTCCGTTTTCGATGAATCCGATTCTATTGGCCGGCACCTGAGCGCAATATTCGAGGAATGCGACTCCCCAGGAGAAGAGGATCACTACGATCAGAGGCCAGCTTGAGGAAATTTTCATTTCCTGCAGTTTGAGATGTCCGTACCAGGCGAATGTCATAAAGACGTTCGATGCTATGAGGAGTAAGATTGTCCAGATTGCTTTCATAGGAGTCTTATTTCTATTAAGCTGCAAAAGTAATATTAAATTTGTAATTGCTGGCATAAAACTTTAAATTTGCAAGATTGCGAAAATGAAAAATTATGACTCTTATTAAATCAATATCCGGTATTCGCGGAACCATAGGAGGTGCTCCCGGTGCTTCTCTTACTCCGCTTGACATAGTTAAATTCACATATGCTTATTGCGTAAAGATGAAAGAGCGTCGTTCTAAGTCTGAGGACGAAAGATATAAGGTGGTCGTGGGAAAGGATGCCCGTCTGTCAGGCGATATGGTCGAACAGCTTGTATGCGGAACTCTTGTCTCTTGTGGCGTGGATGTCGTGAAAGCAGGATTTGCTTCGACTCCGACAACCGAGATGGCAGTTGTTTTCGAGGAGGCTGATGGAGGTATTATCCTTACAGCTTCTCATAATCCTAAACAGTGGAATGCTCTCAAACTTCTCAATGAAAAAGGTGAATTCCTTAATGCGGAAGAAGGGGCAGCCATTCTCGAATGTGCTGAGAATGAAGATTTTATATTTGCCGATGTGGATTCTCTGGGTGATATAGAGGAGAAAGACTTTACCGATCAGCATCTTGATGCTGTATTGGCTCTGCCTGCAGTCGATGTGGATGCTGTAAGAAATGCGCAGTTCAAGGTAGCTCTTGATGCGGTCAATTCTGTGGGAGGAATCATTATGCCGCGTCTGTTGGAAAGGATGGGAGTGGAATGTGTATGTGTCAATTGCGAGCCTACCGGTGAATTCGCTCATAATCCAGAGCCACTTCCGGCCAATCTTACAGAACTTTGTGAGGCTGTAAAGACGCATAAGGCTGATCTGGGAATTTCAGTGGATCCTGATGTGGATCGTCTGGCGCTCATATGCGAGGATGGCCAGCCGTTCGGAGAAGAATATACTCTTGTAAGTGTGGCAGATTATCTTCTGGGGAGAGTTTATAATGAAGCTCTTGAGACAGGAAAGTCAATGGAAGAGATCACTGCACCATACCTTATGACTACTTCTTCGAATCTTTCTTCTTCAAGGGCTCTTCGTGACGTAACTGAGCAATATGGCGGTGATTATTATGCCGCTGCAGTCGGTGAGGTCAATGTCACTACCAGAATGAAGGAATGCGGATGTCTCATCGGAGGAGAGGGCAATGGCGGTGTAATATACCCTGCACTTCATTTCGGACGTGATGCAATGGTGGGTGTCGCGCTGTTCCTTACTAATCTGGCTTATAAGAAGATGAAGGTGTCGGAACTTCTTGCAACCTACCCTAAGTATGTGATTGCCAAGAATAAGATAGAACTTTCCGACAGTGCTCTGATCGATAGGATCCTTGAGGAAGTGAAGACTGTATATGCTTCAGAGGACATCAATACTATAGATGGCGTAAAGATCTCATTCGAGGATCGCAGGGAGTGGGTACATCTCAGACGCTCAAATACGGAGCCGATCATCAGAATTTATGCTGAGGCAGCCACAACAGAGGCGGCAGATGCTCTTGCGCAGCAGATTATAGATATTGCAAACTCTATCATTAAATAGAAGATTCCCGCTCAGTCCGGGAATTACGAAGAATTATGTTTTCATTCAGAACGACATCATTGGAAGAACAGCTGGATAAAGCCCTTCACGAGGGCAAGGTAGGCTGTTTCTGTACCCAGAACTGCTGGGATACACAGCGCGGCAGATATATGTACGATATTTTCCGCGAAAGGGGGAATCTGACTATGATATTCAATCCCCGTGACACCGAGCTGACTCCTCTGACCAATCATATCGAATTCTCCGCGGAGGATCTGAAGGGACTTAATGCTGTGGTCGTGGAGATACAGGATGTCGGAGCCAGATATTTCAATTATACGAAGGATGTGTTCCGACTGATGGATGTCCTCAAGGAAATGAAAGATGATGCGCCATCAATGTATGTAGTGGATCACAATAATCCGGCAGGCAGAATCGTGGAAGGAACGATGCCGTCGTCACTGCTGGAGGTCAATGTCCCGAAAGTGGCTCATCGACACGGACTTACATTGGGCGAATTGACAAATCTCTATTATCACGAGATCGGCGCCAAGTTCGCTCTTCACGTTATTTCTGCGCTTGCTACGGATTCCAATCATCAGCTGATGCCTTGGACAATTGCACCGGCTTCCGATATCCCTGGACTTTTTACCTGCGATATGTACAGCGGAGGCGGTTTGTGGAACAATACCAATATCACTCCGGGAATCGGAACAGCCCGTCCGTACGAGTATTTCGGTGCTCCTTTCGTTAAGACCGGAGGTCGCGATATACTTCCTGTAGCTGAGGGGGTAATGCTTCGTCCTTGCTCGTTCACTCCATCCTGTGGCCGTTATTCCGGACAGAAATGCTACGGTTATCAGCTTATGCGAGAACCGGGTGTGGAATACCATTCTTTGATGCATACTCTTCAGATGATGAGGTTCTTCAGGGCAGAATATGAAGAGTTCAGACTTGAAGATGGATTTGAGGCAAAACTCTCAGATCAGCTTCTTCTGGACTATGTGAACGGTGTGGTTTCTTGGGAGGAGGCGCGTGAACATATAAAGGTGGAAGAACAGAAATGGATAAGAAAGGCTAAGAAATTCATACTTTACGATGATCAGCCATATAGAATTAAATAAAATGCTTGCTTATTTGAAATAAAAGCTGTACATTTGCGCCGCAAATTTAGTTAACTAACAATTTATAACGTTATGAAGAAAGGTATACATCCCGAAACCTACCGTCTTGTAGCTTTCAAGGATATGTCAAACGATCAGGTGTTCATCACTCGCTCTTGCGCGAACACCAAGGAGACAATCGAGATCGAGGGCGTTGAGTACCCTGTAGTAAAACTCGAGATCTCTAACACATCTCACCCATTCTACACTGGTAAGATGAAGCTTGTTGATACAGCAGGTCGTGTTGATAAATTCTATCAGAGATACGCAAAGAAGAAGTAATTCTTCCAAGACA
>JAGKTT010000027.1 GCA_021153285.1 Bacteroidia bacterium | reverse complement strand
CTTCAGAGTGATCGGCCTTCACGGCGGTTATTCAGGACTTTTCAGCAAGAATGCCCGTACTGAGGACCTTACTTTCGCAATCGCTGACCGTTACTTCAACAGAGGTGGTTCATATCTTGAGATGAGCCGTTTCAAGCCAACTGACAAAGACTTCGAGGAGAACTTCAACCTTGACCTCTTCAAGGACAACAATATCAAGCTTCTCGTGACTATCGGTGGTGACGACACTGCTTCTACAGCAAACCGTATCTCAAAGTTCCTTGCAGCCAAGGGATACCCGATCGCAAACATCCACTGTCCTAAGACAATCGATAACGACCTTCCTCTTCCTGCAAACGCTCCAACATTCGGATACAACTCTGCAAAGAACGAAGGTGCTCACCTTGCACGCACAGTATACGAAGATGCACGTACTTCTGGCAACTGGCTTGTGATCAGTGCAATGGGACGTACTTGCGGAAGTCTTGCTTTAGGTATTGGTGAGGCAACTCACTGCCCTATGACCATTATCCCTGAGATGTTCAACAAGACTGAAATCTGCCTTGACAAGGTAGTTAAGCTTTCTATCTCAGCTATCCTCAAGAGAAAGGTAATGGGTATCAACTACGGTACAATCGTGGCTGCCGAAGGTCTCTTCCACGAGTTCAAGGCTGAGGAAATGGAAGCAGCCGGCGTACGTTTCTCATATGACGACCACGGTCATCCGGAGCTTGGTAAGGTTTCAAAGGCTGTTCTCTTCAACGACCTCCTCGAAGCTGAGTTCAAGAAGATCGGTCTTAAGGTCAAGAGCCGTCCGGTAGAGATCGGATATGACGTTCGCTGCCAGGATCCTGTAGCTTACGACCTCACATACTGCACAGAGCTCGCAATGGGAGTTTACCAGCTCTACAGCGAGGGCAAGACAGGCTGTATGGTATACGTAGATGCATACGGAAACGTATCTCCACTCTACCTTGCAGACCTCCAGGACCCAACAACAGGCAAGATTCCACCACGCGTTGTAGACATCAACTCAGGTACAGCTCAGAACTACTACAAGTACATCGCTCACTACGTGACTGAGGCTGACTACGAGGCTGTCAAGGCTCTCGGAATCGAGAACCCTGAGGCTTATGACTTCAATAAGATTCTGGAGTGGTAATTCGTATTTGACACTAATTGTCGCAAATTGACATATAATGATATGATTGAGAGCAACCTGCGTTGCTCTCATTTTATTAGTATTTATGACAATGAATGTCAATTTTTAGCAATTAGAAGCAAGATTTGATGCTTATTTGTTGGAAAGTCCTTTTCGGGAACTTTCAACGTAGTCATTGGCGGCGCAAATAAGTAGTAGTTTACCACTTGTCTCCCATGATGTCCCATCATGTCCCACTATGACAAAATTTTGGTAGCAAAATGGACTCGTAATCGGGTACGCTTATATGCTTTTGTGTTAAATGTTGCTATCAAATGAGCTTTGTTAAAATTTGTAAGTACTTAGCGGCGAAGAACAGATACCTGATTCCGTCTCCCGGATGGCCGGTGAGGATCTCGAACCTCGACATGTTCTCGTATGCCTTGATTGCTCTTCTTGCCAGATCAAGACTGATAGGACCATTAAACTTGTACTCCTCCCTATGAATAAAGGCCAGGTCAGTGATGAGGTCTGCCTGCACTTCACACTCAAGGGAAGGAATCATGTAAAGCCTTGCATTCTCGTTGTCGGTGATGTTCTGGGTCCATGCGACCAGTTGATACTTTCTTTCCATCATAACATAAATGATTAAAGGTTTGACAATGATCATTTCCGATGCGGCTGCCGATATGTCAAAGAACGACTGACCCTCAATGGTCAGACAGGACGGGATACAATGCCCCCGTAATGGCCTTTGACAGCCGTCGGATATGTTTGATGGATTTTTTCGCCGGGAACTTTCGGCTTATTTTTGATGATGCAAATATATGAGATTTATCGAAATCTTCAATAAATGAATTTGATTTCTTAAAATACTCATTGCATAATGAGTAAAATTTCTCAACTTTACTAGGACATATTAATCTCTATAGACATGAACTTTGACATTGACGATTCTATACAAAACCGCGATATAGCTTTTGAACAAAGCGAAGCGATGTTTCTGTATAAGGACTATCTCAGTGGTTATAAACGTGAAATCCATAAAATGAAAAATCATCCTGAGTTTAAACGGGATGACACATATCATTCCATCAAGTCCAAGCATCATATCATGTACAAGTACATGGTAAATGCTGAGGGTGATACTGAGATTTATAGTGCTGATGGTAATAGGGCCTATGAATTTCTTATTGAACTTGATAGAGATGAAGCCAGCTATGGAATCTATTATGGTTGTAGAGGACTTGTTAAAGGTGGCGACCAAAAGGAGCAGAACCGTATTTTCTCCAAGGAGTGGGATGAGATTAAGTACGAGATAACAGAGGTGTTAAACAACACCTTCCATGATAAGGATTTCAGCAAGAGGTTCCGCATGACAGATAATGCTAATAATAAGACATTTTGGCCATTCTGGATCATGCTGTATGACGATGAAGATGTCGTAGATGTTGCCGCTTTAGCTGTAAAACTGATATTCAATGTTTATAAAAGATATCTTGATGGCATTAGATGTACCGTTGAACCTCCCAAACCCAAGGATGTAAAAACAAAAACCAACTATACAAAGCAAGATTTCAATGAAGCTCTAAAGTCTTTTAAGAACAAAGACTTGTTTATGCAGTTCATAGACAATGCAATCGCTTGTGGCTATATTGCGAAAGATACAAGATATGATGTTTGCTATAAATTCGTTGACATAGACGATGGAACAGCGGCTTTTATCCTGAGGGAGTTAAGCTTTGCAATTGGTGAGATTAAACGACAATCACAAGATGCTGGACCAAGGGAAATCACTCAAGATTCGAAGATTCCATGGACTAAGTATGAAAAGATATTTATGACGTCTAATTCTCGAACGATCAAGAATTTAAGACAAAGTAAAAATCAAGCAAACGCAGATGTTGAAGATAATGCTATTGCAATTTTTAAAGAAATTATGAATTATACCACTAACTCATAACTTCTTAGACTTGGCGTGCCCGCCTGTATGTTTACATATGCGATGGACATCATAATCTACCAGTATCAAACGAGCTGGATTGCCGTCGTCATGATGCCATGTGTATCCGTATTCATCGAATTTGTCCCCGTACTTACATTTCATATATTCTTGGGCATCCCTAATATCTTTATCACGGTCACTAGAAAACTTGCCTCCCTCGGGATAATATGAGATGGGCTTGCTGTCAGGTCCTAACTTACAAGCATTTGCGGAAATGAAGTCAGGAGATCCATCTGTACGATAGGGAACTCCATCCGGGTACTTTTCGTCTAATTTTTACAATGCAGATTTGTCATAACAGTCATAGTTGCCATTTTTGTCTAAGTTAGACTTCAATTTACGGTTCAGTTCTGGTTCAAAATAAAAATTTTTACCAGCGTACTCAGCATTGACAGGATTGCGGCCGTTGACTTTTACTAGTTTTGACTTATCTACAGGTCGGCGTGCTATCTTCCATCGTGCTATGTTCCGTTCCGGATCGCTTTTAATCAAGTTAGCTAAATCAGGGTTATGCGTCATCTCAGCAATGAGCTTTTTCTGCATCTTTTCGTCTAGCCCCATTTTCATAGCAAACATTTGCACTAACTTATCATTTGAAATATCCATGAACTGTTTGCGCACCACTTTGCCTGTATGTAAAGACCAACAATTTCGGACTTTCTTATTTACGTAAATGACAGAACCGAATAGTAATATCTACCTTGCGCTCGGTTACCATAGTGGTGCCGTAATGTTAATTTTAATAATAATTTACACGACCATGAAAAAGTCATTTCTAAAATCATCTCGCAAGGGTCCGGTTGTCTTTACTGATCCATGTCCTGAATCACCAGTATCTAAGGTGGTTGATATCCTTCAGGCGGTAGCAGTTGTTGCTGCAGTTATTGTATCAGTAGTTAAACGATGAAATTCATATGGGACAGTACACTAAATCCTTCTTTGAAGGGGTGGTGAAGTCCTATGACGGAAGAATCTACATTGTTTCCCTACCTGATGGGCAGACAGCAATTCTTAAGTATTCCACAGTCCATAAGATGTGTCAGTTTCCAGAGTCGATGCTTCAAGATGATCATCTGATTGAAGGAACAACCATCAAGCTCTGCAGAATAGTCAAGGGTGACAAAGTCTCAATCCTTCCTGACCATAGGTTTTACTATTCCGGTTCCAAAGAAGAGCCAGACGAAAAGTCGAGCGATAAGTCATCAACAAATGAATTCATGTCGCTGCTTGTTAAAGCTAGTACCCGTAAGGAACTGACTGATGCTGTAAAGGAGGCAATGAAACTCTTCTCACTTGGATTTGCTTCAGCTGCCATAATACTATTAACCACATTATTGAATGTCACTACTAAAAACAAATAAAATGAATACTTCTACAGTTTTAAATAACATTTATAACCTTGCCGTAACTGGCAATGGGTCCTTCGGAGACTCTATCCAGGAGCTTGCTGATGAATATGTAGAAAGATATGGACGTACAGAGAAGGCCATTGATAAAATGGTCTCAAATCAGAGACTCAAATGTACCGCTACCGGTTTTGTTACCGGACTGGGAGGATTCGTAACTCTGCCGATCACCATTCCTGCTGACATCGCATCTTCACTCTACATTGAAATCCGTATGATTGCTGCAGTCGCTGCTATTCGTGGTTACGACATAAACAGTGATGAAGTTAAGACCCTGGTATATCTCTGTATAGTTGGTAACTCTGTCGGTGATGTACTTAAGCAAGCTGGACTTAAGTCATTGACCAACTACACGGCTAAGGTTCTTATTCCGAAGATATCAAAATCAATTGCTGAAAAGATTGCTAAAAATGTAGGCAATAAACTTCTTCTGAAGACTTCAACCAAAGTACTGCCAAAACTAGGAAAGATGGTTCCTGTCATCGGTGGCGTGGTGAGTGGCGCTTATAACTATGCAGAGGTATCTGCTTATGCTAAGGTAGCTAAAGATCGATTCAACTAAATGACACACTTATGAAACTAAGAGTATCAGAAATGGGCGAGGGGATTCCACATGACCTCAAGCCGATGATAGAAGACGCAGCCAGGTTCGTCGCAGATCTTGGCATCAAGTCCGGACAGATGATTTCGGACTGGATTGATGAAATAGTGGATGCAATCTTTTAAAAAGTAACTGTCATGAAAGAAATCTTAAAAATCGTAGGCAAGGCAGGTATCGGGATATTTGCTTTTGCAATGGGGGGAAAGCTCCTCGATATCGCTATTAAAGAGAGTAAAGGTCTGTTCAACTCAAATAGAAACTAACAATAAGTATAACATTATGATTTCTCAGTTTAAGATTGCTAACTTTAAGGCAGATGCTTACAGTAAGAAGGACACATGTACCATTGATCTCAGTCATCTTGATTTTATCCAGATTAACGATCGTATCATTAAAGATGAGTCGAGAGAAGACGTAGACTATGTCACTATTCAGGCTAACGACGGTGGTGCTTTCTCAACCGATTGGAAGAAGAGTGATCTGAAAATTCTCTATATCCTTCGCGAGAGCTATATCCTTAAAAAGTCCTTCTATGAGGATGGCGACAGAGGGGGCACAAACAGAATGAGGAATATGCCGATAATAATGATCTTTGGGAGAATGTGACTTACCGCAATCTTGTGAAAATGACCTACTTTACTTACTATTCAATGCTTAACATTCCACTTAAGGAGGTTGACTTCAAGCATGATGAAGTTTGGGACGAGGCATGCGACATATTCCGCAAGCATGCTGCCGTCATATGCGCGAATCCATTCCCGGGCTTAGCTTTCAAATCCACTTATACTGATCTCAAACTACTCAAGCAATGGTTGGCAATTTCTGAGATTCAGGAACTTCTTAAGGAAAAGATCAGGCAGCTAAATCCTAAACGTATTTATGCAGCTTTCGATCTTGGCTTGGTCTCAAGTTATCCTCATCTTTTTGGATGGCTGAAGGGAAGAACGTTGAAAGAACTTGTTTATTGTGAGGGAGAACAGAGTGTATTTGATAGGGACATAGTTAATGGAGGTATAGAACAAGGCAGGACATATGTGGTTGACAACAAGGGTGTTGTGTGGATTCAAGGAGTTCATCCTTCATCAAGACTCTCCCATAAAGGTATGCTAACTTTTGCATCAGCGTTCTATCTCGCACGTAGATCATTAATATAATTTACTGAATATGTCACGTTAAGCATGTATTGAACTCGTACATGCTTAACGTTCACAGGAATGTATCAGATTATACTTCTCTCAATTGCAGTTATTTCCTGATACCATTTCTTGATAGCAAGCATTTTCTTAACATCGTTTGATGATGGATTCTTTAACGAGAGTATCCTGACGTATTCATACTTGAACAGTGCCACAAGGTTGATCTTTTGATAACTGCAAAGTGACATGTCCCTGCGTGAAACAGAGCCTCTGGCGATATAGTTCTCCGCATAGCATGTTATGCATAACTTGATAAATGGACATTTCATGCAACAGTCCTCTTCAGTCTTCTCTAGTTTGTTAAGGTCAATCTTTGAGAGTTCTTCAGAAAGTTTCTCGCCACCGACCGATGGAAAGAACATATGACAAGGGTAGTACTTTCGGGTCTGAAAGTCATATGCCTTCAACTGTCCTATATTGCATGGGGCAAGATACGGTTTGTCATCAACGGTTCGTGATATGTCGTATGTAAAGAAGCTCCACGGCCTTATATGAGGATTTTTCAAGTAATACTTCACAAGATCTAATAACTGGTCATAGAATATCCTTTCCAGCTTACATTTAGACCAGTCGGTCATAAGGGAGAGATGAGCCAGTATGTCATTAAATCCCAACGAATGAAGGTACTGCACATTCTCAGATATGTATGGCAAGGTCTCAGGGGTAATTGTCATGTTGATCCTGATATCCGGCCATGTTTTAAGAAAGAACGGTATATCGATCTTCTTGAATGAGTCCGGACGGTTGATGTCGTTTGAATATTCATTGCCGTCAAGACTCAATTTAACGGTGATCTGTTCTCTGTGCTCGTATAGCCAATCTTGGATTTCTCCATGAACAAGTGTTCCGTTAGTCGTAACATGGAAATGAAAGTATTCAGAATATTGATTCTCCCAAAGCGACTCACATAATTGCTTGATCTTAGGAAATACCAGAAATGGTTCTCCTCCATGGAGCTTGATCTTGGTTCCATTCTCTGTCTTTTCCCTCAGCATACCGTCTAGAATCTCCAGAGCCTCATTCACATCGAAGCCAATATTCCTTTTCTCTTTCTCATAACAGTATGTACATTTGAGATTGCAGTTTGCATTGGTTGCCATGCAAATACTTCTGCTGTAAACATAATCACCTTCCATAAATATCTAGAAAAGTCGTAAAACAATGCAAAAAAATAGTCCACATTGACGTGGACTATAAATCGAATTTAATCAACCAAAAGGAGCCCAGCATATTCCTACTTTAGGAATATCTGATTCCTTAGTTGACGGAGTTTCATTCTCGATGAGATGACTGTCCAGCCATGAATCTATCATCTGTGGCTGGAACTCAAGATTTAAGGCATTAAGTCTTAATGCGCATTCTCCGTTGTTCATAATATTCAGTGTTAGATTTGTGTTATTCTCATAACCCCAACAAATTTAGGAAAGATTTATCAGTAATCCAACATTCATATGACAGATGACATAGTTGGTACCATGATACTGGCATGTGGCAGGCCTAAATGATGATTCTATTTCAGTTCTTTCGTTGCGAATTGTTCTAATGCTTTCAGGTGATCAATGAGGATATCATCGGAAGTCTCCAGAGGTAGATGGGTCATTATATGCCACCATGGACCATCTGACATCTCGATGTTAAGTCCGGAACAATAAGTCTTACATTTTTCGAGTAGGGCAGGAGGCATTTCACCCGTAATGTCGTAGGAATCCGGTTTTTTTCTTAATCCAATCTCTATCCTGTTGCTAATGCTGCAGTTCAGATGAATTTCCATCGTAATTGCAGCATAGTAACCATTGGTGGTAACTAATCCAGCAGACATCCATGTTCTGGACCAGTCCCCATTAAGTGTTTGCGGATATTCTTTGCCATTGTATTCAAAATAAACCTTTCCTCCCAATCTTTCTGCGATATAACGAAGTCGTTTATATCTTTGCGTCAAGCCATTATCTGTAATAGGCATGGCCTTGTCTGCGTTGATATCAACTGGGGAGAGCAGATTGTATATCTCTGAATATATTTTACAAAGACGATTGAATGTCTTTTGAGCAAAACGATTAGCTTCCTCTTTATTCCTAGTCATATAAGAATGGAAAAGATCTTTGAATCTTCCAATATCTTCATCAGCTAATAGTTGACCTTGATATTCAATATATTCCTGCCAGTCCGCCTCATTGCTTTTTGCCCTGTTTATCTCAAATGGTATAGCGGCTATATTACCGTTGTTATCTTTCCATTCATAGCAGTAATCAGAATATTCTTTCTTACGTGCTTTGTATTGATAAATCCAGTCCTGTGGAATAATATGATCATAGTCCCATGGTCTATTATATTCTTCCCACAAATCTGACTTTGCTGGATCATAGTTGGAAAATTTGCTGCACAGATATTCTCTTTGTGCGTAAAGAAGCATCTCACGATTGGATGACAGCACACACCATAATGGCCACCAAGGTTTATTTGAGCGGTCATCCTTCCATATCCTCCAGCTGGAGTCTGTCCCGATTTTTCCTCCGAATAAGTTGCTGAATGCTTCAGGAGAAATCAATGGAACGGCCTGCTGCTGTACATATAATTCCATGAGTGTCATCTTTATAATATCACTCCACTTGTCTTGCGGAGCTCCTATAAGGGCGCTATAGATTGAGGATGCAGCAGGTCCCCTGGCTCCTTTGTCTACCATCCAGTGGAGATAAAAAGCTGTTGCTCTTAAAAGAAGGATATTATTGTATGTAAGAACTATCTGTTCCTCTATAATCCTCTTTGCTATGGACATCAAAAAAAGGTAAACATCAGGAGATGTTCGTGCAATACTAGTTCTTAAAACAGTTGGAATAATCGTTTCTTTTCCATTAGGGTCTTTTGTCAGCCAATTGTCTACTAATAGTAAAATATTTCCCAACTTGGATTCATTGCCATTCTTTTCGTAGATTTTAAGAACTGAATTGTATGACTCACTATTTTTATCTGCGGCAATCTCGCGTACCTTTTTAACAGATAAAGCACTAGAGAGATTTCCATTCTCATTGGGAGATAAGGCTAAACGGAACGCCAGCGAGATAAGTGAAAATGGTGGCATATACTTATCTGCCAAGTAATCGTTTTCCTCTTTGATATTAGATGGCCAATATGCTTTTATAGCCGAATATATAAGTTCATTCTGAGTAATTTGTGTCCCTCCCGTTCCAATACGTGCGAACAATATCTCAATGTCAGTCCATCTCTCCTCGTCAATTGTTTTATCGGTCTCACTCTCTTTATCGATTATACTTTGTTCTAGATAAATAGTTGGGACCAGGTATTGAGCTACAGTTTCAAATACAGTCTGATACTTCGCAATGAGTTCATCAGGTATAAACTCGTTTTTCAACCGAAAAAGATGATTTGTTTTATTATCCTTTACTCGGTCTTGTATAATCTGAGTGAACACATCCTTATTTCCGTTGGATTTTTCTCCAGCCTCAAGTAGCCAGAATAGAGGCAGAGGCATGCCTGACCTCACAGGATAAGTTGCAGATAAAGAGATGTCACTATTATATAGATTCTTTCCGACAAGGCCCAACTGATTCAAGGCCTCCCTTTTTTGTGCAGTATTAAATCGGCTGCACTCGTCATTTGCTTCGTATCCCCATGGATGAGCTTTTGTAGTTGCTCTAATAAAATATTTTCTTGTTGTTCTATCAAAGTTCCAAACCTTTTCTGGCATCAGGTCAAACCATAGGATTGAACGGGCTGAAGATATGTCCTCAAAGACTGACCCATAACCCAAAGAAATTGCATTCCATCGTTGCTGCCCATCCAACAGATTATATGTTGACACCCCATCCTCACTTGAAGCGGATAGGGTAAATGAACCGATTGGGAACTGCCTTAAAATCGAGTCCCACAATAATTCTACTTGTTGCGGTTTCCATACTAAACCACGTTGAACAGATGGAATTGATACACTGGATTCCTGACGAGTCCACTCTGATACCTCTTTTAATGTCCACTCGGGTTTGTGATTATTTTTTGCCATATATCTGTTTGTCGATTAATTTACCTCGCAGTGCATTAGACATTCGAACCCTCTTCTTCAAGATCGTCCAAAGCTTCAAGTTAAGAGATTTAATGTTTCCTAGTGTGAGTACAAATATACGATATTATAGTTATGAATTGTCGTTAGTGTAATGATTTTTCATATCACAGATTTCTTCTATGATCTTCTCCCTCAGCGACAGAGGCTTCAATACCTCTAGCGTAGCTCCATAGGAGAGCAGGGCTCTCTCGAAGTCATATGTCGGTCTGATACGGAACCTGAAAACAGAATGTTCGGGTGTTGCTTCAATTTCTTCCTGAGAGTGGTGAATAGGAAGGGAACGAAGGTATTTGGCCTGGTACGAATCAACTTTGATTTCTACGGTCTCAGGATTGCCTGCAGTGTATGTTCCGTAGCTTCCAGAGAAGTATTCTTCAGCATCGAATTTTCTGGGAAGTTCGAACTTTTCCGTAGTCTGCCTAAGATCCAGAATCCTGTCGAGTGCGTAGATGCGCGGTTCGCTGTAGTAAACTGATCTTGCAAGCACATACCAGCGTCCTTGAGACATCTTGACGCAGTAAGGTTCAGCTTCGAATGTATTTGGTTCATCGCGGTTGAAACTCTGATATGTCATTTCTATGATGCACTCATCCTTCATGGCAGTAATTATAGGGGTTAGCCACTTCTGACTTGACGGAACCTCCTCGCACAGGATTCTGCTGTGCATGTCCTTACTTTCTTTCAAGACGTTGCTCAATGACAGTGACTGAAGCATCCAGTTCCTGATGCTGTCACCGGCTACATCATCACTATCCTCGATGTAGTATCCCTTGACGCGGTCACACTTGATGGTGACTCCGAACATGTCCTGAATGGCGTCTCTATGATGGAAGAATGTCCTCTCAGGCATTTCAGTACCATCGTCATTGAGACTGCTGCGGCTCCACTGGTAGTTGATTTCCTTCAAGGTTATGTATCCGTACCTATGTATAAGCGACACAAGCCATACGTACCTGTTGAAATAGTTCTTTGCCATGTTACTCTGATTTTGTTGATGCAAAGGTAGCGTATTAGACTGAAAAAATGTGGCAGTTTGCGAAAAATCTGCCACATTTATGCATAATGTGCTATTTCCCCAATCCCAACTGTTGTCTTAGTCTGGTAGCCTTATCTTCCACCAGCTTCCTCCACAGACAAGACCCCTTGAAGTGCGCAGCAGGAATGTATGACTGGTATTTCCTGACGAACTCCTCATTGTACATATCATCGTGATAGCGGTCAATCAGTTCTTTCCAATCAAGGAGGTCAGCAAATCTCTCTATGGCAGCCAATGGAAGGTCGCTGTTCTTTGAAAGTTCATTCCAGTCCCAGTTCTCCTTGAACTGCTCCAGCATCTCGACTGAAAGGAGATAGCGGTCAGCTCTGGATGAGAGTTCCCTCCAGTTGATGCGCTTCTTGAATTTCTCAAGAATCTGTGCAGTCCATGCGATATTGCAGTTGCCGGACACCTCTTCCCAATCGAGCTTATCCTTGTACATCTCCAGCTGATCCAGAGTCAGCGCATGTGATTCGGAAATCTCTTTCCATGCCTCCTGCTCGAGCATCTGAGCAATGAAGCCATCGTTAAGGTTCAATTCGTTCATGATCTATTGTTATTGATTTCTGAGTGCAAAGTAAATGTGCGACAATGAAAAAATGTGGCAGTGAAAAATTTTCTCTAAAAAAATCAGACTGCCGGATTTTTTCACGCTGCGGGAATACTTTTGCGACATAAAGAAAATGAGATGAATACTGATATCGTGAAGATGAGAGACATCACCTTCGACCGGGGGCTCTTCATCAATTATCATACAGGGACGGTGCTGGATGAACTCCTTTGCAGTTATAACGGACTGCCCAAGGGTGTCAATTATATGATTATCGGTGACCCTGGAGTAGGAAAGACCACTATCATACTTGACATGCTTGCCAATATAGGCAAACTGGAGCCGGGTGCACGGATCCTCTTCATCAGTGCAGAGATGAACGAGATTGACCTTGCCATATATGTCCAGAGATACCCCAAGTTCAATGATATCGACATCCTCTTCATAGAAGGAGGATTCGATGAGAGTTCGCATTGTTTCGAGAAGGTGTCAAACATTTTGGAGCAGGGCTGGGACATTGTGGCAATCGACTCGTTCCATGAACTTCAGGGAGTCGTGAAGGAAGAGGAGAATGTTACACTCAAGAAGGCGGAGAGCATGCTTCTGTCACTGATAAAGCAGCAGAACAAGGCCCATAATGACAGGGGAGTGAATACCACCTTCCTTACGATACAGCAGGTAACCAAGACAGGAGCGTTCGTCGGCTCCAACCGCCTCAAGCACATGATTACCGCCATGATGGAGCTGAGGCTTGACAATGCCAAAAACATCTATTCCAACAGATATATCGTTTTCTCGAAGCACAGGAGGGGAGACGTGGGCGTAAAGCTCTATTACAATCTCAGCACTACCGGTGATGTCTTCTTCGACGAACAGAGATACAATCAGGATAGAGAGATACAGAGGATGCAGCAGGGTGTCCGCTCTCAGCTTCATGACTTCGCCAATCAATTCGACAGAGTATTCAACCAACAAAACAGTAAAAGAAATGGATAGCATCACTTATCAGATGAAGAGGGATCACTTCATCCGCAATCAGCGTCCCTACAGGATAGTAGAGCCAGGCGACCTGTTGGCTGCCGGTGAAAATGTCTACAAGATAGGAGGCTACGAAGTCCAGGTGACTCCTGGTGTGGCTTCGGAGATTGATGAATTCATCGGTGTCAGGAGGGATCAGGCCGCTGCCGTGCAGGACACCTTCGGAAGCGATGGCGTGCGTAACCTTAGAAACTACCTTGCGATGTCGAACAGTGTCCAGAAAGCCGGAAAGTTGGCTCTGTCCGCCGATCCTCAGAGGCTGATGGTGACCGGAGCGACAAGACTCAAGAAAGAGGCGATACCGGCAGATTCCTTCTTTGACTTTCTGGATTTCTTCATGGACAAGAATGACTATGAACCGGAACAGTTCTATCTTCCTGACGAAGGACATGGAGGCATATTTGTAAAACTGAAGCCCCTTGCTCCACAGTATCATGAAATCACAAGTGGAGAGGACTTCATGACAAACGGTCTGTGGTTCCGCTGGAATCTTGGAGAAGTGCAGGCCGGCAATTACTTCATGAGGATGGTCTGCTCCAACGGTGCCATGGCTGAGTCGGAAAGAAAGATTGCCAAGGTCAACAGCCTTGACGAGAATATAATCCGTTCGCTTCTGACCTTGCCTAAGAACCAGGGATTCATGGAACACAATTATAATCAGCTTACCTCCAATGCCAGGATGGCAATGAACACAGCCGCTTCGCTTGCAGAAGTGAGGAAGGTCGCAAAACTCCTGAGACGTTATGGAGTGGATGACCAGACCATAGACGATATGGCTCCGTTCCAGCAGCTCAGTGACTATTACAGTTCAGCCGGCTACGACATGAAGGTCTATCCAGCGAACCAGGCCATGAGCGACATGACGATGTGGGAGCTGTTCAACAGGATCACCTGGTTTGCCTCCCATTCACCGGAATGGTCAGAGGAGGACAACCGCAGGAGCGGTCTTATGATTGACAGTGTCAAGCTCCTCTCTCAGCCAAGAGACATCAAGAAATACATCAATGTGTTTTAGAAGAGGTGGCCAATCACGGCCACCTCTTACTCTGTAAAGGATTTCGAACTGTATCTTGAAGCCCTGATACTCTTGTCTATCGTAATCTGCATGTTGCTTGTGAAGTAATCAATCTCCGGTTTCCATCTGTAAGGGATATCCTCGATCTTAAGTTCGCGCAGGCTCTTATGATTACCAAGCACCCTGTCCAGAAGGATTCCTTCGGAGATGCAGACATCTTCATATAACTTCCAGAACTCTCTGCTGTGAGTCGGATGGCGTACATGACATAGCTCATGGATCACAGTAATCAATGCGTATGAAGGGTCTTGCACAAGTCGCCTGTTATATGATACTCTGTTGAATCTGGGATTATATACACCCAGATCCACCATTCTGTCGCTGCCGATCCGAACCTCTGATGGCAGAAGGCCGTACTTTCTTCCCAGATATTCTGTATAGATGAATATCTCATTTGTCCATTGAGAGAAGCATACATGAGCGGCTAAGAATGCATGCTTCCTTTTATCGATTGAGTCCGAAAAGAAAATATCCTTCCATTCCTTCCTGATCTCGCATAATCTGTTGTAAACAGATTCAGCAGATCCATCATATGGTGGTGTTGGTTCAGGTTCTGAATACTCCTCAGGATGATGTAGGGCATCATCTATACGAGTCACCACGCTGTATATGCATTCGGCACAACACAATGCAGAGTCGATATGAATCATCTCACTATCAAGATTCCTCTTCTGTACATCATTGAGCGGAGAATCGAGCTCCTTCATGAGTCCTTCCAGCTTCTTTGCCTGATCAATGATTCCCTGAATCATTTCTTTTGTTCCTGCGTCCATATGGATAGGTTTTATTTTATGTATTCTTGTGATATATAGGCTTCAACAGAATCTAACTTGTATTTCAGTTCCAATAGCTCATCGAAGTAATGACAAAGGTCATAACAGGTATCCTCATCAATGTCAGATAGATAATTAATTTCATTATCCATTAAAACTTCAGACATATCAATATTCTCTTCTGTAGCAGCAACAGAGTATACTATTTCATTGATGACTTTCGCCTTACTTACTATCTGCTGTATTTCAGATATTATCTCTGAACGCAATTGACGATAACTTTGTGTCTTTTCTATCAGTTTATCTATATCCATAATTCATTCAGTTGTCAATATCTTCAATATATCCTGTAAATCTGTAAGCTGTGACCTTTCTGACAGCCTTTTCCACTGCATGCGGCAGTCCCATCAAATCAGAACGACAAGTTTTGTGATATGGAGGAGAACCTTGCTTTGTGGCGATGCACAGTATCCTGCCCTTACTGTCAATAGAGACTTTAACAGAGATTCCATCTGGTAATTCAACTGTCTTGATTACTGACTCTGCCGCTGACAATAGTATGTTGTTGGATTTAAGTATTTTCTGTGACGACAGCTCAAATTCTTCCACTGCCGATAAAAACTGTTCCATATAGCCGTCTAATATGAACATGAAATCAACTAATTCCACAGGAGACAAACGGGATTGTGGATAACAAATAGCATTATAGAGGATATAATATTTGTCAGAATTCATACTTTGGTACATATATACACTTACATTTTTGAAATTGAAGTATGTGGTGATTCCTCCACCGGGATAGTCTCTATATGAAATATCGACATCCTGTTCCTTCAGAAGATGTAATACGTTATCTACATATGACCGGTCATAAGCATACTCTGGCCATCGCATTTCTTCAGTTAGAGCCAATACTTCATTCCAAAACGCACGGATTAAAGTTAGTAAAATATTACCTTTTGGTAAACCCTTTATAAAATCAATACATTTTTGAGAAGAGAAATATATTCGATTATATTTCATGATTCTATCAAATGCTAATTTTGCAACCCCTTTTATATCCATGTCAACATATCTGCATTACACAAGTTCTACCAGATTTCTCCATCCAGTGTTTATGATGGTTAAGGCAGTCCTCATTCTCACATACCCAAAGAATGCCCGCCTTGAAGCCTTCAGGTATGTCAGGTGCTGGTGCATAACCATCCGTAAGTATGATAAGACCGTCGTAGCCGTTCTCATGAGCATAGTCTATCGGTTCCTGAAAAGAGGTTCCTCCTCTTCCAAATACATCAACTTCTTTAACGATCTTCTTTAAGCTTTTAACCAAACTGATTCCACAATCAAACTGTATGACATCAATGGACTCAAAACCATATCTGAACGCACTGTTAATGACACCATAGAAGTACATTAGACTCTCCGATGAAATTGAGCCCGAGACATCGACTGCGACAAGTAATTTTGTGTCGAACTTCCGTATGCTTCCCATATTATCAAACCCTGTTCTCCTGTTGGGACGCATCCTTGTAAGTTTTCTCTTTGAGGAAATTATGCTTGAACGAAAACCTGCAAAGGTGTTCCTCCAGTTGATTTTAGCTTTGAGAGAAGCCATAATAGTCTCAGCCAATGTTCCTGAGAGTGAGCCCCAAGATTTAGTTGATGCAATGACTCCATTGATCATCTGCACTGTCAGTTCATCCTCATCCCACAGTTCAGCCAAATCATAATGTGTCATTGTTCCGGCTGTCTGCTTTTCCACCTCTCTTGCATACCACTCGTAGTTCATTCCTTTTTTCAGGTTGTAATCAACCGGAGTCTCAATCTTGAATCTGGCGTGGGAATAGTTGTCACCAATCACGATGTTACTTGCGAGCCCAATTGATTTCTGTGTGCTTCCTTCTGGTCTTCTCTCGTAAGGGTGTTTCAAAAGAATCCGGATTGCTTCTGCTCGAAGTGACTCTTCCAGACCAGAGTCTGTCATTTCTTTGACAATCGAGGGATTATATTCGAGCCTTTTCTTACCACTCCTGAGCGGACACTTCATCTGAGCGTTCGGAACCAGTTCATGAAGATAGAGAACCTGAAAGAGGGGAGGCTCTATGATGAACCATTGCTCCAGAATATGTGATATCCTGTCTTGCATTTTACTTTATACTTTTGACATATGATACAAGCATCATGACCAACATCGGGCATTTGGTCGCGATGAATCCGATGGCTTCCGGATATGTCTGTTGGACATATATGTTAGCAAAGTGTGCGGCAGCTTCCTTGCAGTTTTTTGTAAGATACTCGAAATAGGACATCAGGTTGTCTGAGTACATCTTCAGGTCTTTATCCTGTACATTCTCCACTTCCAGATGTCTGTAGATACCCTCATTCACTACAGATAACTGATGGATAGCATATCCAGCCAAGGTGTTTCTAATCTTTGCCTTGTTATATCCGGCAAGAATATCTCTTCCAGAAAGTATCTTCCTTGTGGCTGCATTCTGAATAAACGCAGATGCTGCCTTAGGCCCCACTATGCTGGAGATAATCTTTGTATCTATTTCTTTTAGTCCCTCCTTTTCAGAAATCACATCCGACACACGTTTCCATGCTCGTCTGTCAGGAGTCTTATCAAGTCCCGTATCAGCACCTTCCTTCATGTCAGGATCCTTATCTAGCCATAGCCTGTTCTCATCAATGAATCCTATCACCCTTGCATCAAGATTTACTTTGCGTGCCCATAAGAGCCATTCTTCAGCTGTAGGCTTGAAGTTGACTATGTTAAATCGTGAAACCAGTGCAGGGTCAAGGTCAGTAAGCTGATACTGATCACCTGCATTCACTGCACTTATGATACGACTGCCTTCAGGTAGTAATCTGCCCGCTAGTTTACGGTTCAGAGCGAGATCCATCACGGTCTGAAGAATCTCTGGACGGGCACGGTTAAGTTCATCCAGGAAAAGGACTATAGGTTTGCCATCAACCGGAAACCAATATGGTGGCATAAAATCAGTTTTCCCGGTTTTGTCATTCTTGCAAGGTAAACCTAAGAGGTCTCCAGGATCACTCATCTGGCCTAGAAACAATGCGACAACTGGCATTCCCGTTTGTCCGAAGTGTTCTGAAAGGATCTCTGACTTACCGATACCGTGATTACCCACCAACATTATGTTGTGTGAAGCTGGGGTTCCATCAAGCAGCTGCTTCAGCTCTGTGATGCTTACTGAAATATTGCTCATAATAATTCTCTCTTATTCATATTTAAGAATATCACTGCCCATTGAAGTATTCAGTTATTTTCATTTTGATCAGTTGAAGATAATTTTCCAGTTCTTCAAACTTACAGGAAAATCGTAGTTTCTCCAGATCTTTAAATTGGATATTAACATATACAGTGTTTACGCTTACCACGCAATTGTGACTTATATATGAACTAATATCCTTGAATGTTTCCAATATCATCTTATTGGAAGTGGTCGTTATAATTTTATCAATCTGTTCTATCTTCTTATGTTTCAAGGTCAATTCATTAACTCTTTGGGAGATATTATCATTGTTACATTCATTGTAGATGGTTTCAAGAATATCAATCAGTCCGGCATTCCACCCCTTGACCTTATATTGGGAATCTTCTATGATGAAGAATGTTCCGGCATAAGAATACATGAATCCTATTTTCAGGTCCTGATACATAACGTTCAGACATAATGGTGGAGTGGTTACGGAACACTCTTTCACACCAGATCCCCTTAGGCATTCAAGTAAATACTTGAAGTTGACATCTTTATCTTCTTCTTTTATCTTCCTGATACGATATAAGTCTTTTATAAGAATGTCCATAAATTCATCTCGGTAGGCCTTTATAGGATTCTTTACTACCTCTGAATCAAAACAAGCCTCATTTAGCCTGAGACTAAATCTACTGTCAGCTGCCTCATAAGCATGTTTGACTATTTTTGTTATTGATGCACCACTCAAACGTGTCATATATGGACTTTCTAAGATTATGGTGCAAAAGTAAATTGCCCCACTGCCAAATAGTGACAGTGAGGCGAAATAATTTACAATTTCAATAAAAGTTAGAGCGGATTTATCATTTCACGATAGGATCACCGCAGAACTTCTTACGCGAGCAGTCTGCGCAATGGAATCCTGCCCAAACTGAATCGAAGTGTTCTATGGCTCCATCGACTATCTGCGGATCATCCGAGAGTATTCCAGCCTCGAAATTGCGCTTGAGGCTGCTTTTCATTCCGATGCCCGCGCCGGTAAGATTGGCTGATCCTACATAGGCCTCCTTCATGTCAAAGATCATCATCTTGAAATGAACTCTGGGACACAAGGCACGCTCAAGACCTGAAATGAGGGCAGGGAAGCGGTCAAACTCCTCGCGGAAGATCGGCCCTGGTTCCTTCGCGTGTATCAGACGAACGCTCACTCCTTTTCTGATGAGCCTGTCAAGTACAGACAGGAAAGGCTCGCTGTCTGAGCCAACCTTTACGTGCAGATCCTTGATGTCTGCCGTTCCTATCCACAAGGTATGCTTTACTGAAGCCACCTTGGAGAGCACCTTGTTGTAGTGGTCACTGTCCTTTATGTACTGAGTCGCCATATTCAGTTGATTCTACCGTATTTCTGTTCTACTGAATGTCTATCCTCTACGATGCAGCGGCACTGCATCTGAGCACCAGAAAGACATCTCAAAGCCTGCTTGAGGTCATCAATGACATACTGGTGAGCGTTGATGTAATTGGTGAAGTCGTCCTCATCATATCTTTCGGAAGATTTCCCAACGGAGTCCTGAAAATTCTCGGCCTTAATCAATGCCTTCTTCACCTGCACGGCCGTCTGTATGAGATCCTCAGATATACTTTGTATTAATTCCTGTATATCTTCCATATTATAATATCTCCCTGGCTATCCATGCACAAGCCTCTGCATCCGCAAGTGCATAATGGTGATCGGTAAGGTCATAACCGCATGCCGCAGCGACAGTCTGAAGCTGATGATTCTCAAGAGTGCCGCAGAAATGTCTTCTTGCTGCCGCCAAGGTGTCGTGGAACACGAACTCCGGATAATCCATCCTGTAGCACTGGAATACTTCTCTAAGACATCTTGAGTCAAATCCTGCATTGTGTGCTACGAGCGGAACGGCATCTTCACATCCTTCAGTATCCTCAGACAGGATCTGAACATCTTCAAGCAGTTCCTTTTCCATTCTCCGCCAGACATAGGGAAAGACATCCGCATCATCGGTATCTTCATGTCCCAGTCCATGTACCTGCTGGCAGAACCATTTATAATAATCCGGCTCGGGTCTGATGAGACTGTAGAATGTCTTTACAATCTCCCCGTTACGAACCAGGACAGCACCGATGCTGCATACGCTGGAAGCACACTCGTTGGCTGTCTCGAAATCTATTGCTATGAAATCCTGCATTGCGATTCTACAACTTCTCACAGTCCATGTAAAGCCTGCTTATCGCATTGGCCTTGACTACGTCTATGCCATATTTGACCATGAAGGCATTTGCCACGAGCTTCTTTCCGTCAATAGTGCCAAACACATCTGTAGGCGTTGCCACAGAAGTGCCCTTTGCGACCTCTACCGTCATTCCTTTTTCCAGGCGCACTCCATTGATGCTTCTGGATTGCTTCACTGTAATTCTGAATAGTGCCATAATGTTTATTGCTTTACGACTATACAAAAATAGTCAATTATCCTGAATGTTGATTCGTCATTGAATTCTGATGCAAAGTAATGATGCTTCAGCGCAAAATTCCGGCAGTGAAGAAATTTCTCATAAAAATTGCCAGAAAAATTTCACTGCCACATTTTTACAGAGTAGCAGGATACCTTTGCAGCATCAAAAGGATAAAGCCATGGATACAACACCGCAAAAGAACCCCAGAACCCTTCTTTCATCTATAGAAGATATAGTCAGATTGGCAAAGGAGCACGGAGTCGAGGATAAGTTCTACGAGGAGGCAGAAAAGCCGCTGAAGTACTTGTCCAAGGTCCTCCTTATGTCGAAGGAGGAAGCCTTGGTGCTGTCTCTGTTTCTGGAACTCAGTCCCAAATGGAGGATAAAGATAAGCGATCTCTCAGAGATGCTCAAGATTTCCAACATAAGGATTCTATCTCTTATGAATGTTGCTGACGAATTGGTAAAGAAGGGGTATATCAAGAAATATGACAGAAACGAGGATATGTACTATGTGGTACCGGCTGATGTTATAGATTGTCTCAGGAGCAATACCGTTTATATGCCGAAGCCTATAACCAATCTTACCTTCGACGAGTTCTTCGAAAGGCTCGATAAGATCATGGAGGAAGAGGATGTCGGATTCTGGAGACGCTACGACAGTGTGGTGAAGCTGGTAGAAGCGAATCCACATCTGCCATACTGTAAGATATCCTCGTCTTTCGATTGGGATGACCATGAGGTGATGTTGTTTCATATCTTTGCTCACAGGCTCATAAACGAGGATGATGACATCATCGGCACTCATGACTGGGAGGATATCATAGGCAGCAAAAGAGTCGTCAAGAGGATTCTGAAGTCCTTTAAACAAGGGAATTCGCCATTGATAACGAACAATATCTTCGAACCGGCAATTGAGGATGGTATGCGCCAGCCTGATTATTACCACTTCACAGACAAGGCTAAAGAAGAGCTGTTCCCGGAAATGGATCTGCTGGACAAGAACACGGATAAGAAGGACAAGTCGCTTATTCCATATACATCTTTTGCCGAGAAAAGACTGTTTTATGCTCCACACATCCAATCGCAGATAGACAGGCTCGCTCAGCTGCTGAAGCCTGAACAGTTTAATCAGGTGACTCAGAGATTGAGCGAGAACGGAATGCGTAAAGGATTTGCATGCCTGTTCTACGGTTCACCCGGAACAGGCAAGACAGAGACTGTCAATCAGCTTGCAAGAGCTACTGGTCGTGACGTGATGATGGTGGATGTCACTCAGATCAAGAGTTGCTGGGTGGGGGAGAGCGAGCAGAATATAAAGGCCCTCTTCGACCGTTATCGCAAACATGTCAAGGATATGGAAGTCGCTCCTATACTTCTGTTCAATGAGGCTGATGCGGTGCTCGGTATTCGTCAGGAGGGTGCGCAAAGATCGGTCGATAAGATGGAGAACTCCATTCAGAACATCATCCTTCAGGAGATGGAGACTCTGGAAGGTATCATGATAGCGACAACCAACCTTACCTCCAATCTGGACAAGGCGTTCGAGAGAAGGTTCATATACAAGATCGAGTTCGAACGACCTGGCACAGAAGCCAAGCAGCAGATCTGGAAGTCGATGATTCCGGCACTGTCGGATGAGACTGCCGGCTCGCTGGCAAGGGACTTCGACCTGAGCGGAGGACAGATCGAGAACATAGCCAGAAAGCGCACTGTGGAACTCATACTGAGCGGGAACGAGCCTACAGAGCAGCAGATAAGGGAGTACTGCCAGAGCGAAGCGATGGACTCCAGAGCAGAGAAAAGGCGCAAAATAGGATTTTAGTTAAGACTTAATAGGTAATCATGGGAACAATAAAAATGACACTCCGGGCAATAGACTGGACTATGGGAGAAGTCGGCAGCGTGTTTGTGGGTCTGAAAGAGGGTAATTGCCGGATAGACTGGGGAGACGGACACACATCATCTATAAAGGCACATACGCGTGAGATATTTCCGCAGCATGAGGCGCATGTGTACGCAAGCACCTGTAAGAAATCAGGAGATACATTTCAGGTTACCATATCCTCTTCCGAAAACAACATCGTGTTCTTCAATACTGGAAGCATAGATATGGAGATTCTTGAAGTAGATATCAGCGAATGTCCGGAACTGGAGAGGCTGGAGGTTACAGGACGGCCGCCTATAATCGACACTCGCTTCAATGGTCATCTCAAGGATCTGAAGATTGAGGATGCCCACGGCATTGATCTCGATCTTTCTCAAAATCATGCCCTGGAATACCTGACCCTGTACGGCTATGATAATCCCAGACTGGACATATCGAAATGCGACAGCCTATGGTATCTGCATATGGGAATAAGCCCTGTCAAGGAGATTGCAGTAAGCAACCGCTCATCACTGAAAGAACTCATCTTCTGGAATAATGAGTGTCCATTGACAGCAAGATCGCTCAAGTTCATAAACAGTACTTTAGAACGGAATAACGGAACAATAACTTTAGGAACAATTTAGTATGAACACAATCGCATTCACAGTACTTCAGGCTGTGTTCAGCCTGCTTTATCTATCCCATTTCTATTTCTGGTACATGCTCGGAAGGTATGAACCTTTCCGTAGAATCCCCAAATCAAGATTCTATGTCTTTTCAGCTCCTTTCATCGCTGCGGTGACTTTAATCATGATCGGCATTCTTTTCATCAATGACTCCGGCGTAAAATTCCGCCTAAGTCTGATGACTGCCCTGCTGGCATCAATACTGATCACCCATATCAAATCTGCGGTGATACTATACCTGCTGAAAAGCAAATCCAGAAACAGTGCAATCAGCTATGATTCTCTGGAAAGAGTCAGAAAGCGCTGCACCTTGATACAAATTACAGCAATTCTCCTGTATGCGGTCATCATTCCTATGACAGTCCTTTATCTGCAGTGAGTACAGCAGATATCACGTAAAATCATGATAGAAAAGGACACTCAAGTCCTTGATGCTACGATATGTGATTTTGGAGCAGGCATGATACAGCCAATCAAAGAGTCGTTTCCTCAGATTGTCTCTGACGAAGAGGTGATAAGAAAATCTATTGAGGCAAAATTCACAATCGGATCATCATTGCATAATGGCGGCATGGGTTTGGATAATATCCGCTCAAGTTGCACCGAGAATGACAAACTGTCAATTTTTAGTAATACTGTTTGTCTGGAGGCAGATAGTGAAGATGTTTCAGTCCATAAGCTTGATTTTGATTTTAGGGAACTCTTATTAATTTTGGCATCACATTATCACATCTGCCAGATAAGGATTATATAGAGAATTTAATTTTTTAGGATAGAATATGTGCTCAATAAGCATACAGACAATATTGGAAGGTAAGACATTCCCGCAAGCTGGTGCGGAACTATACGATCTTCTGGTACAGAAAATTGATGAACCAAAAATCGTATTGGATATGACAGGTGTAGCTATTCTGCCTTCAATGTTCCTTAATATGTCTATCGGTAAATTCATTGACAATTATGGAGTTGATGTACTGAAAGCTAAGATTTCATTTCACAAGATATCTGTATCGCAAGCAAATCGAATAAAGGATTACGTACAGAAATATACCGCCTAACATAAAGTTAGGGAACACACCTCTGAGGTGGCAGAGCATTATTGCTTCTGTCACCTTTATTATTTATAATTCATCCAGTGCCAACATTCGTGAAGGCCTCAAATAAAAGTGATAAAATGCTCTAAAAAAGGGCATTGTAACGAGAATGCGATGAGAATGTTTTCCGAATGTGGTCTGATTTTTTCCGAGGTCGAATTAGGCTGAAATCGTTTCTATATGGTTTTAATAAATGATATTTTTTGTCCGTTATTCGCAGATAGTTTCCTACCTTTGTGACAGGCTTGACAGATGGTAAGATATATTAGTTATTCCTATCTAGCGGCAACCAAATTTATATACCGATTTTCTAGGGTAAATTGTTTAAGTAATTGATAATCAATTTAGTATGCCTTCTGGAGTGGAACTAATTGATATACAAAGCTAACAAAAGTCAACAAAAGACTAACAAATACTTGAAATTGAGCCGCTTTTTGCGGCTCTTTTTTTATATCTTTAAGTTACTTTGTATATCACTCATTTAGCTGCTTGCGGATTTTGTTGCTTATTTGTTGGAAAATGAATTTCAGGTCTCTTCAGCATAGGACACCGGTGGTGAGACAAAGTAGTAATATGATACATCTGATACACTATGATATATCATGATACATGGTGACAGAATTTTCGCAATAAAATGGACTGATAATCGGGCATCGTCATATATCAAATATGCCCATAACTATATGTTTTATTGCTATGTGTTTTGTCAAAATTTGTCAACAGTGTGGAAAGGAGTTTACAACCAAGCGTTATCCCACTCAATTCTGCAGTCCCAGATGCTATAACCAGCATAAAAGGACAGAACTGAACAAAAGGAAACTGCAGCTTATCAAGCAGTATGATTCCCATATCGATGTGCTCCTGGAGGACGGTAAACTTCGGTATATTAAACAGTGCGACCATTGCGGTAAGGAATTCAAGGCCCCCAGACCGACCGGCCGGTTCTGCTGCACCAAATGTCATGACGATCATGACAGAAAGAAGAAGCAGGAATACAACGAAGTCCTCACAAGTGAAGAAAGACATAAGATACTCAAGGGTAAGTTCTTGCCTCTGAAGAAGTTCTGTGCCCATTGCGGAAGTGAATTCACAGCCTATAAGCAGACAACCATGTTCTGTTCATCTGCATGTGCGAAGAAGTACAGAATACGTCAGTCATTAGAGGAAAGAGCAACGAAGGTAACTGCTGAGTCACGCCGGCAGGATGCGCAGAGAAAGGAAAGTGCGTTTGCTGCCAAAGATATCATGAGGGTCAAGGATGTCTGCGAATACCTCTCGCTCAGCCGCACCACCATATATAGATATATAGAGCAGGGGATTCTCAAGCCCCTCGTGTTGCCTGGAACACAGCTCTTTAGAAAAGATACGCTGGATCAGCTTTTCAAGGACGGTGTACGCTTCAGAGAGTCTGCGTCGCGACTCCCAAAAACGTCGGCATCTGCCGAAGTGACTCAGTCCTATGTTCATATGGATGAATATATATCCATTTCCGAGGCTGCCAAAGTGTATGGTCTGCCGCTGAATGTTACTCAGAACTATCTCAGAAGAAGTGAACTGCCATTTGAGAGATTCCGGAATGTGAGGTTGTATAAAAGAGAAGAAGTCGACAGGTTGCTGCGAAAGCGTGAACGGGACCAGCATCACGAGATAGAGGAGTGGTATACCGTGGAAGATATCATGACCGAATATGAAATGACAAGGAAGCAGGTGTATAACCTTATGGGTGTCAATCCTAAGCTTCCGCGCAGGAAGGAGGGCCTGAAGACCTTCTATTCGAAAAGGCATGTGGACAAATTGCTCAAACCGTCTGAAGACCTTTCTCTTTACTACACCCCATCAGAGGTTATGGATAAATATCACATCGAAATTCGCAGATTGTATAAAGTGGCGAAAAGACTCGCTTTCAAGACCTATTCGGCATCTGGAAGGATCTGGTATCTGAAGGAAGACGTTGACGCCTTTTTTGAGAGTTGATTTGTCACGCCACTCTATTCTCGCTCTAATTTGACTCTAATTGGTTTCAGATATCGATACTTTTAGTAAAATCGCCGAAAATATTCTGATATGAAGCGAGTTACATTAAGATTCAAGAAGCCCAACGGTCTCAAGACATATCTCTTTTTGGATTACTATCCGCCAATCCTAGACCCGAAGACTAATAAAAGGAAAAGGCAGGAGTATCTTGGCATGTATATATATACTTGTCCTGAAAATGATCACCAGCGCCAATATAATAAGAAGGTCATGGAACATGCCAAAATGATAGAGCAAAAAAGAGCGAATGCGGTACTTGACAGGGACTTAGGTAAGTTTGATTATAAGAATCTTGATAAGAACTTCTTGATGTATTTTGAGCTGAAGTCCCAGGAGCGTCCCAAGGGTTGGATGGAGACTTGTCACCATTTCCATGAGTATGTCAATGGAGTATGCCGGTTCTCGGATCTTACTGTAGTCAAATGCAGGTCCTTCTATAAATATATGGTAGAGGAGAAGGTGTTGAACGTCAGATTGGCAGAAAAGTATTTCGGATACTTTAGAGATATACTGCGTGAGGCTTATCAGGATGGATACCTTCTTGATAACATATGCCTAATATTGAATCTGTAATTTAAGTAATTTATATAAAATTTTGAATATGAGACGTTTTTATCCTGGCCAGGAATTCTTGAAATATTTCAAGGAGAAGGCAGATGTAAAACCTGATATATGGGATCAGACATATGAACTTTTCTATGAATTCACCAAAGGCAGATGCGGTTTCATTGAGATAGATGCCGAGAAATGCGGACGGTTCTATATCTACATGATCCAAGGAAGGAGAGCGAAAAACCTCCCATTGGATGAAGCGGAAAAGCACTATGACTGCTTTAAATCCTTACTGAAACTGGCATATAAGGAAGGGAAGTTGTGCGAGTATACATATGAAGAGTTACATACGTATAACATATTAGAGGAGGGTAGATCGTGATCATTTCGCTATCTTAGCAAGAAAGGATTGCGAAGTTATGAGGGATTCAGGATTTGGAATAAGGATGCAGATGCTCGGCGATGCCGGGCATTTATTTTTTCAGTTTCTCTATGAGCTCCATCGGGGTGCAGTTGTAGTATTTGCGGGTGAGCTGGCAGAGGCGGACGTCGGTGATGCGTAGCTTGCTGGCTACGAATGACGTCGTCGCATTAGGGCGGGATGAGTGATGGATCAGTTCCTGCTTGAAGCGTTCCAGCATCCAAGTCTTCGGGCTCATGCCGAACTCTTCGTTGAACTGCTTGTGGAAATGATGGTGGCTCATTCCCGAGAAGAGGATGAGCTTCTCGACGTTTCCGTCGACTTCGAGATAGTTGTTCTCTATGAAGTCGCGGAAGTTGATCTCCGAGCTGACCAGAGGCCTGAAGAACTCCGTCACCTGTGCTTTTGTGTAGTACGTCACGAATGTGATGAAGAGCACGGTGTGCCAAGCCTGGCAGATGGATGCATCCTTGAGCTTCCCTTTTCGCACCTCGGTTACGATTCCCTCTACGATGTGCCTTATGCTGGTCTTCATCGGCAGGGTGTTGTGCACGTGCCCCTTAAGGTTGCCATGCGTGGTAAGGAAGTCCACGAGGGAGTCGGTGGTCCTAATGGCGACCTCGTCGAAGCCGAAGACCAGCAGCGAAGTCCTGGCGTTTCCTGCCTTGATGTGCAGGAGGCCTCCTCTGGAGAGGAAGGTCATACTGCCTTCCCTTACTGTCTTCTCGCTGTAGTGCTTACAGGTCAGGTCGATGGCTCCCTTGATGACGAAGAGCACCACGTGGTGCTGCAGGAACGGGTCGGTGACGGTCTCGTACCTGTCCAGGGAGATGTATGATGCTCCGGTGATGCGTCCGTTCTCGTTATGAGCCAGCTCTATGCTGTCCATGTGTGAGATTATATGGAAATTCCTCATTTCTAAGCCAGGAGTCTAAAAAATATTTCTTGAATTGTAATATGTTGTGTGAAAAATCGTTAAGCCTCATTTTTGCCTAAAAGTGTAACCTTTATAGAAAAGTGAAACCAAGATTTTTAGGCAAAAATATAAATTATTCAAATCAAACAAATTAAATTTGAGACAACACATAATTAAAAGTTAATCTATGCCGGTAAAAGCTACGTTCCATTTGAAGGGTGGCGATCTGACAATGACCTTCAGGGAACAGAAGACATACAAGATGATCCGTCCCGCGAATCACACAGCGCTTCTGCTTCTGGAGTCCGTGGAGGATATGAACGAGGAGATGAAGTCCTGGCTCGAGTATACTATGTATCATGGGCGAGGGAAGTCAATTCCCAGAGTGAAGATAAGTGTCAGTGACTTTGACGATCAAGGCAATGTCCTTGAAGAGTTCTGCTGCAAGGAGTGCTTCGGGACAAGGTGGTTCACAAAGAAGGATAGACTCAGGGAGATCGAGTTGGAATACGCTCAGAAGGAAATGGTCTGATTAATCATGGAAATAATAAAACGATAACTATATGGAAAAGAAAGACAAAGGATTTGAGAGCTATGAGCCTCCGAAGCTGGAGGTTCTGGAGATTATGGTCGAGCAGGCCGTTCTGCAGGCAAGCGGATATGGCCCTGACAGTGACGATTCGGAGTTTGGTCCTTACCTCAGTTACTAACCTATTTACCGAGAATGATATGAACAGATATTTCAAAATACTAGCAACGGCTGTTGCTGCTGCGGGACTCCTTGCGTCATGTAACCGCGAGGATATAGGGCCTGATAATCCCGACCAGCCTAGTGTGAGCCAATACGCACAGCTCACCTTCAGCAGTGCTGACGAGCCTTCTACCCGTGCCGTATGGGCAGACCCCAATGGCAGCGGTAGCCTTGTCTTCAACTGGGAGGCCGATGAT
>JAGKTT010000026.1 GCA_021153285.1 Bacteroidia bacterium | reverse complement strand
TCTGTTCTCGTGTAAGCATATTCTCAGTTTGTGTTAGTGCGACAAAGTTAGGCCTCACTTATACAAACTGAAATATGTACTTCGTCGGATGCTTACCCATTCGCCGCATAACTCCAATGCTTCGTGGCTGATGGGGAGTGTCGCCTCGGTCTCGGTTTTCTCGGTGCAGATACGGATGTAGTAGCCTTGATCGGGGCCCATTTCAAAGTCGCTCCATTGTAATTTTAGTATGTCGCTGATGCGAAGTCCCGTCATACAGGCGAGGAGCGATGCTTGTTTCAGCACTGGAATACGGCATGGGGTGGCAGCGAGTTGCTTAACCTCGTCAAGCGTCAGGTACTCCTTTTTGACCTCTTTCCACTCGATTTTTTCAAGAAAGTCATTGAGGTTCTCGCGCAACATCTTCTCCTTGTAGGCAATCTTCAGCAGGGCGCGGAAAGTGGAGTAATATCCCGCTGCCGAATTTCGACTGATATATGAGTTGGGGTGATGTATCTGCTTGCATTTCAAGAGATAATCTCGGAACTTTTCGCATAGTTCAACGGTAATATCACCGAAGGTGCATTTGCCACCGCAGAACTTCTCGAAATGGTTACAGACGCAGTCCCACTTTTCGTATCGCTCGCGTGCCTTTGCTCGGAAGTAGGCGAGGGAATCGACCTTCTGTTTGTTTTTGTCGAGGAAGCCTAACTCCTCGTTAATGAGTGATTGCACACGAATACAGCGTATCGCTTCCGCCTTGTTGGGCATCTCTTGGTTGAACATCCGTTGCTGCTCGTTGCGTGGCTTGGCATAGAGGTAGATACCGAGGAACTCTCGGCGGCTCATCTTCATCGTGTCGGGGTTGCGGATTGCTGGGTAGTAATCCAAATAGATTGAGATACGGTCGTTTCGTAACGCCTTTTGACGCAGGGTTACATTTGTGCAAGTTAGTGTCATAGCTATTTATATTTTAATTGTTATACTTTTTGTTGCAAATTAAATTGGTGCTTCGATGGTGGGATCAATCACCATCAAGTAACTTTACTCAATCTTCGGTGGCTCAAAGAATTTATCGAGTTCGGAGCGCAAAATCTTGGTGTATTTGCCAACCTTGATACGAGTGATGTTGTGATACTTCACATAGTGGTAGAACTGGTCGCGAGTGAGGTTGTATTTCTCCATCGCTTCAGGTATGGTGTAGTATTGCGGCTCTTCGGGCGTGGCGATACCTTTGGCTATATCGAAATGCTTTTTCGAGTAATAGACCATCTTGCCCTCCTTGCGCTTGGGTATGACATTCTTATATACAAAGGTGTAGATTGCCGATAGCGTCATACCGAACTTCTCCTGCAACTCCGCTACACTGTACCATTCGGTAATGCTTGCATCAGGAGCTTTCTTGGCAAAGTAGGAGTCGATGTGTTTCTTGCTCCAATAGGTTCTGCCACGATTGAATGTGCGAGGGATATTATGCTCCTTCGCAATCTCATAAATCCATGACTCCTTAACGCCAAAATTCTCTTTAATCTCGGCTGTGGTGTAGAAGTCGGTGATACTCTGCTTGCTTCTTGGCAGATGTTTTTTGTAAGGAGAAGCATTATCAAACAGAGCCTCGATGTCTCGTTTCCTAATAATAGTCTTTCTCTTTAACTGAGTCGATTTTATTAGATTCGTTTCAAGATACCTATAAAAGGTAGCCCTGCTTATACCGATATACTTTGCGGCTTCGCTTGGGGTAAAGAAATCCTTGTCAATGCAATCCTCTTTTTCGATTTGCTGATTGACCATTGTCTGAAATTCGCTAACACGCTTTTGCCTTGTTCTTTCTTTGTAGGCAAGGTTAGCGCAACGATGCGAACAGCATCGCGTCGTGGTTTTGTGGGCAATAAATAATTTGCCACACCACTCGCATTTTTTCTTAATGTCGATGTTACTAGCCATTTCATTTATCTTTTAATTTCGCCAAAAATGTATCTCTGCGTCTCACTGTGTCTCACAGCGTCTCATTTTTCCATCACCTCGCCAACGCAAAATCGCAATTCAAGCGGCGAGGTACACATGAGGTACAAAAACAGGCGTAAAAAGGCTTAGCAACGATTAACAACGATGCTTGCACAAACAAATATAGCACCCGTAAAGAGTGCTATATTAATCATTTATGATTAATTTAACTATTTGATAATCAATAACTTACTTACCGATGCAAAAATTCCTGAAGATATTTCCCAGCACCTCATCGCTCGAGATCTCTCCCACAATGCTTCCCAGATGGTAGATGGCTTCGCGGATATCCTGTGCTGCGAGGTCGGTCGGGAGACCGGCTGCAAGGCCGGAGCGGACGCGGAGGAGGGAGGTGCGGGCGTCGGTGAGGGCCTGAATATGGCGTTGGTTGGTTACGAGGGTGGTGTCGCTGTCCGCAAGAAGATCACGCTGAGAATCGGCGAGATGGGTACGCAGATTACCGACTCCTGAACCTGTTTTTGCGGAGATCGGTATGATTGCGGCATTGTTGCAGGCAACTCCCTTATTTTCAAGCTCTGAAATAATGAGGTCGGTGGTGTCGGTGTTGGCTCTGACGTCAGAAATGTCAGTTTTGTTAAGTAGAAATATCAGTTTCTGACACGAGAAGTCCACCTTTTCGATGATAGAGCGTATAGTCTCGCGGGTACTCTCGAAATCTCTTGTCAAGTCTATCATTCCCAGTATGATAGAGGCTTCGGAGATTTTCTTGAATGTCCTCTGGATTCCTATCTGCTCCACTACCTCATCAGTTTCTCGAAGACCTGCAGTGTCGATAAATCTGAACAGCACTCCGTCGATGTTTAAAGTCTCTTCGATCGTATCGCGAGTGGTTCCGTGCACATCTGATACTATAGCCCGGTCCTCCCCAAGCAAAGCATTCAGAAGTGTGCTTTTCCCGGTATTCGTGGCTCCTGCAATTGCGACCGGGATACCGTTCTTGATGGCGTTGCCGAGGCGGAAGGAGTCAATCAATCTCGATACGTGTGAGATGATCTGTTCAAGCAATGAATCGAGTCGCGAGCGGTCTGCAAACTCGACTTCCTCCTCGCTGAAATCCAGTTCGAGTTCCATCAGTGAGACCAGTTCGAGAAGTTCTCCTCTCATATCGCGGAGCTCTGATGAAAACCCTCCTTTCATCTGTTTGAAAGCTATACGGTGAGCTGCTGCATTCTGGGAAGCTATCACATCTGCAACTGCCTCAGCCTGAGCAAGGTCCATCTTGCCATTTAAATAAGCTCTTTGAGTAAATTCTCCCGGCTCGGCAGCCCTTGCTCCGGCTTCATAGAGAAGTCCCATTACAGTGGAAACAATATACGAAGATGCGTGGCAGGAAATCTCGACGGAATTTTCACCTGTGTATGAGTGCGGAGAGCGGAATACGCTTGCCAGCACTTCGTCTACGACTGCACCGGAAGCATCGATGATTGTTCCGAATTTCAAGGTATATCCCTTAGCTGTTGAGAGTTTTCCTTTGCGACATCGGATTACTTTGTCGGCAATTTCCAGGGCTTGAGGTCCGCTCATTCTGATTACTGAAATCGCTCCTGTCCCCGGTACTGTCGCAGGCGCGCATATTGTATCTTCGTTTCTGATATACATTTTAAACTGTTTTAGACTGTTCTTCATCGTCCCCGCTTTCGTGACAGGTGATTGTTATTTCGAGATTGCTGATCAGATTTACTATATCATTGATCTTTTCCTCCTCAGCCGCCTTCTTTTTCTGTTCTGATTTCTCCTTGCTGCAATACCAGTGCATCACAACAGCGATAATGAAATTGATGATAATATGGATCTGAAGCATCCACCACCACGTGGTGACTGTTTTGCTACAGATAAGAATAGCGGCTTCAAATGCACATAATATGAACAAGGCGTTTGCAATCCATCTCATATTCGCAGGTTCGGCTGATTTAACCTCCTTATTCTCTGGTATTTCTGTCTTTGTAGTGAATATACCTGCGAGGCCTGCGGCTATCATCAATGCATACGCAATGGTCCCTATAGTATAAATTGTCCCGTCATCCGGTCCGGCAGCCTTCATCAGTATCGCTATGGCAATTCCTGACAACAATAAAATTATACTCACTGGGACTTTTGAAGCGCTCTTTTCCATATGCTGTTTGATAGTATTGCAAAAATAGAAATTTATTTGCTGAAAAACGCAGAAATTTTCCTATCTTCGCAAAGATTTCGACATCCTGAATGGGGTGCTGACTTATGAATCTAAACGAAAAACGCTATGTGTAAACGATCTGTAGTCGGTACATATCTGAGAGTGAACGCATTATCAGATAATGCACAGCCTTTCGTTTTCCCTTTTACTATTACTGTCGGCCATTTTCTCTAATTGAGAAATGGTCTTTTTTTATGTACCTGACAGGTGACGAAAAGAAAAATAATAAATTAAAACTTATATATAAATGAAAAAAGCAACACTTAGACTGGAGAACGGTATGGAATTCCACGGATATTCGTTCGGCTGTACGAAGGCAGTGAGCGGTGAGGTGGTTTTCAATACATCTATGGTCGGTTATCCCGAACAGCTTACTGATGCTACTTACAGCGGACAGATCCTTTGTCTTACCTATCCATTGGTCGGTAATTACGGTGTTCCATCAGAGGAACTTCTGGCTGAGAACCTTTCATTGAATCTTGAATCAGACAGGATTCATCCTAATGGTCTTGTAATCTTTGATTATTGCGAGGATTACAGTAACTGGGAGGCTGTCAAGAGCCTTGAACAGTGGATGACTGAACAGGGACTTACCGGTATTTATGGAATTGATACCAGAGAACTTACAAAGATCCTTCGCGACAAGGGTGCGATGAAGGGTACTATTCTTCCTGAGGGTGCGGAAATGCCTCAGGAGGCTGTAAAGGCTACTCCAGCTGATGTGTGCTGCAAGGAAGTCATTACATATGCCGCTAAGCCGGCGCAGGACGTGGAGAATGCTAACGGAAGCAAGGCGGCTACTACCGAAGGAAAGAAGGTAGTAGTGGTAGACTGCGGTGTCAAGCACAGCATCATCAGAGGTCTTCTTGCAAGAGGAGCCGAGGTGATCAGAGTGCCTTTCGACTATGATTTCACCAGTCTTGAGTTCGACGGCGTATACGTTTCAAATGGTCCTGGATGCCCTTGCGACTGTGAAGTTACAATCGATAACTTGAAGAAGGTACTCGACGGTGACAAGCCGGTATTCGGCCTTGGTCTGGGATATCTCCTTGTGGCAAAGGCGGCAGGCTGCGAGACAATGAAGCTTGCCAGACCTCACAGAAGTTCCAATCAGCCGGTGCGTAAGGAAGGCAGCAACCGCACTTACATCACCGCTCAGAACGTGGCTTGCACAGTTAAGCCTTCTTCTATCCCTGCCGGATGGGATGCATATTTCACCAATCTGAATGACGGTGCAGTAGACGGAATCAAGCACAGGACAAAGCCGTTCGCAGGTGCCCAGTTCAATCCTGAAGTATGTGTGGGCTCTGCAGAGAACATCACTTTGATCGATGAATTTATCAGCAAACTCTAAGATTATGATTGACAACAGCATAAAGAAAGTCCTCGTGCTCGGTTCAGGAGCACTCAAGATCGGTCAGGCCGGAGAGTTTGACTACTCAGGATCACAGGCACTCAAGGCCCTTAAGGAAGAAGGCATCGAGACCATCCTCATCAACCCGAACATCGCTACAGTCCAGACATCTGAGCAGGTAGCTGACAAGGTTTATTTCCTTCCTGTGACTGCATATTTCGTGGAGAAGGTCATACAGAAGGAGGCACCTCAGGGAATTCTCCTTGCATTCGGTGGACAGACAGCCCTGAACTGTGGTGTGGATCTGTATGAGGCAGGCATTCTTGATAAATATAATGTAAAGGTACTCGGTACTCCGGTACAGGCCATTATGGATACCGAAGACCGTGAGTTCTTCAATGCGAAGCTTGCGGAAATCAATGTCAAGACCATAAAGTCACACGCTGTAGAGACAATCGATGCAGCGAAAGAGGCTGCAAAGGAACTCGGATATCCGGTCATCGTTCGTGCTGCTTACGCTCTTGGCGGACTCGGTTCTGGTTTCTGTAATAACGAAGAAGAACTCGTTACCCTCTGCGAAAGCTCATTCTCATTTTCCCCTCAGGTTCTCGTAGAGAAATCTCTCAAGGGATGGAAGGAGATCGAGTATGAGGTGATGCGTGACCGTTATGACAACTGCATAGCCATCTGTAATATGGAGAACTTCGACCCGCTCGGAATCCACACCGGTGAGTCCATTGTTGTAGCTCCTACACAGACTCTAAGTGCTAAGGAATGCCAGTTTCTGCACGATCTTGCCATCAAGATGGTACGCCATATCGGTATCGTAGGTGAGTGTAATGTACAGTACGCTTATGACACCGATTCAATGGAATACTATGTGATCGAGATGAATGCACGACTCAGCCGTTCTTCTGCTCTCGCGTCGAAGGCTACAGGATTCCCGATTGCATTTGTTGCTGCAAAGGTAGGTCTCGGTTATGGCCTCTTTGATATCAAGAATTCTGTCACCAAGCAGACTCCTGCATTCTTTGAGCCTGCGCTCGACTATGTGGTGGCTAAGATTCCGCGCTGGGACCTCTCCAAGTTCACAGGCGTATCCCGCAAGATCGGCTCTTCGATGAAGTCTGTCGGTGAGGTGATGTCGTTGGGCCGCAATTTCGAGGAAATCATCCAGAAGGGTCTCCGTATGATCGGCCAGGGAGCCAACGGATTCGTCGGTAACAAGGATATCAAGGTGGATAATATCGACGAGGCTCTCAATGAACCTACAGATAACCGTATCTTCGTGATCTCAAAGGCAATGCAGGCCGGATACACCGTCGATCAGATACATAGTCTCACAAAGATCGACAAGTGGTTCCTCAATAAGCTTCAGGGTATTGTCAATACACACAAAGAGATGTGTCAGTATGACAACTGCGAACAGATGCCTCTTGAGCTCCTCAGAAAGGCTAAGGTACAGGGCTTTTCAGATGTTCAGGTTGCTAATGCTCTTTATAAAGGTATGGATACAGAGATGGCTGAGGATATTGTCCGTGCATTCCGTAAGGCACACGGCATCGTCCCTTGCGTGAAGCAGATCGATACCCTTGCAGCCGAGTATCCTGCCGCAACCAACTACCTCTACCTTACTTATGGTGGTAAATTCAATGACGTTCAATACAAGCACGATAAGAATTCGGTAATCGTCCTCGGATCTGGTGCATACCGTATCGGAAGTTCAGTGGAGTTTGACTGGTGCTCTGTCAACGCTCTCCAGACCATCCGCAACCAGGGTTACAGAGGTGTGATGATCAATTATAATCCGGAGACCGTTTCTACTGACTACGATATGTGTGACCGTCTCTATTTTGACGAGCTCACATTCGAGCGTGTGATGGATATCCACGACCTCGAGAATCCGCACGGTACTGTTGTTTCTGTAGGTGGCCAGATTCCTAACAATCTTGCCCTCCGTCTCGACCAGAACAAGGTGAATATCCTCGGAACGAAGGCTACTTCAATCGACAAGGCAGAGGACCGTCACAAGTTCTCATCAATCGTGGATGCCCTCGGTATCGACCAGCCTAAGTGGAAGGAACTTACCAACTTTGACGAAGTGGACCAGTTCATCGATCAGGTAGGATTCCCAGTTCTCGTCCGTCCTTCATACGTCCTTTCAGGTGCTGCTATGAATGTCTGCTACAATCACGAGGAGCTTCGCAATTTCCTTGGCCTTGCAGCGGAAGTGTCAGAGAAACACCCTGTTGTGATGTCTGAGTTTATGCAGCGTTGCAAGGAGATAGAGTTCGATGCTGTAGCCGATAACGGTGAGGTCATCGCTTATGCCATTTCTGAGCACGTCGAGTTTGCCGGTGTACACTCAGGTGACGCTACCATCCAGTTCCCTCCACAGAAACTTTACGTGGAGACAGTACGACGCATCAAGAAGATAGCCAAGAAGATCGCTTCTGCCCTTGAGATTACCGGACCATTCAATATCCAGTTCCTCGCTAAGGACAATTACATCAAAGTGATCGAGTGTAACCTCCGTGCTTCACGAAGCTTCCCATTCGTATCAAAGGTTCTTAAGATCAATATGATCGAACTTGCGACTAAGGCAATGCTCGGACTCAAGCCGGCAGCTCCACGCAAGTCTGCATTCGACCTTGATTATGTCGGCATCAAGTCTTCACAGTTCTCATTCTCACGTCTGCAGCAGGCTGACCCTGTCCTTGGTGTGGATATGCACTCTACCGGTGAAGTGGGATGTATCGGTGATGACTTCAACGAGGCACTTCTTAACTCAATGCTCTCAGTGGGCTACGAGATTCCTAAGAAGAATATCCTTATATCATCAGGTAACGCTCTCCAGAAGGCTGACCTTCTCAATGCCTGCAAGCTTCTGCACGAAAGAGGATACAAAATCTACGGTACAGAGGGCTCGGCTAAGTATCTCAATGAGAATGGCGTTCCTGCAGAGCGCGTAATCTGGCCTACCGAAGCGCAGGATCCTCAGCTCGCAGCTCAGTATAAGCAGGCAATGGAAATGCTGGCCAATAAGGAACTCGATCTCGTGATCAATATCCCTAAGAACTTCTCACACAGAGAGTTGACCAATGGATATCACGTGCGCCGAGCAGCCGTTGACTTCAATATTCCACTCATCACCAACGCGCGTCTCGCAACTGCCTTCATCCGTGCATTCTGCGCTATGAGCATTGACGAGATCCAGATCAAGAGCTGGGATCAGTATTAATAAGTAAATAATTAATTAATAACAAGGTAGTTATGTGTCGAGCATAGCTACCTTGTACCATTTGATATACCTATGATTTCCTATCGGTACATTTCTCCAGAAGTAGAAGTCATTGACCTGATTGCAGAGTCCGTATTTCTAGCCGCAAGCAATACGGACAGTTCCATTTTTGAGCCAGGCGAAGATTTTTAATTCATATGCTTAACTATGAAGAGATTTCCGTACATATTTTATTTTATTGCCCTATTCTTCTTATGCGGGTGTTCGGTCAATGAGCCGGAAACCCACAGGATTCTGATACGTTTTGCTCTACCTGGCAGCGAACCGGAAACCCGTCTGTTTTATGAAAAGACAGAAATCGAAGGACGTGAAGCGATTATGACAAAATGGTCAGAAGGTGACGTTATTGCCCTTTCTCCAAATCCCGGAATATTCGGAAAAACAACGTTATTTGAACTCGTTGACGGTGTGGGAACTACTTCTGGTGTCTTTGCATATGATACCGATTCTTATAATTCAGGCGGTTGGTCTTCAAGCCTGTGGACCGTCTATTATCCTGGTGATAAGATTCAGTCGGACTACGATTTCTTTAATTTCTCTTATTCCGGACAGATACAGAAAGGCAATGGAAATATAGATCATATCTCTGACTACCATACATTGATGGTCCGTGCTGCAGAACTTGGGCATAATGTAGGTTTCAGTGAGGATATGGTCGATATTACAGCAGAGAATGTAGAGGAATCATCTTGTATGAAACTGAAACTGGAGAATTTACCGGAAATTATTCCGGTTGAAGTTTCCTTGTCTTATATTACCCCAAATCTGGGTATTACTCCATTCTTTTATATTTATAACCGAGCAGGAAGCTGGTGGACGTCAGATTATCCTCCAAAGGATGACAAGACGGAGACTATGATATTGAAACTGGAGGATTTCGAGGCTACTTCTGATATCACTGCCTATATGATGTTGTCTAATGGGCCCCTTTACGTAAAAAGTGGAGGAAGTTTTCGGATCGTCGTCACTGCATCCGACAGTACTTCATATGAATGCAGGAAGAGGATAAATCGAGATGCTGAACTAAAAGGTGGTCGTCTTCATTCTATAACTGCTTCCAGCTGGTCTCTTGTGGGAGAAGAAAGTGGTGGTGATGATCCGGGAGAACTTCCTGATGATATTCCAGAAGGCAAGGCTTTCCTTCTTCAAGAGGCTAAGGTGAAGAAAGGGGCTGATATTGTCCTGATGGGTGATGGCTTCAATATATACGATTTCGGCGGTGACAATTTCTATCGTCAGACCATACTTGAGGCTTATGAAGATATTTTCTCAGTGGAGCCATTTGCTTCTTTGAGAGATTACTTCAATGTATATTATATAAACGCAGTCTCTGCTGACAGGCACGACGCTCTACCATATTATGACGTATATGGAAATCAGAACGGTGCTACCAACGGTGTCGCTTCTACTATATTCAAAACTCAGTTCCGTCCTGGACAGACTTATATTTCCGGTGATTCTAACGGGATACTTGATTTTGCTGCTCAGGCAATAAGCAAGAAAGGTGGACGTGGAGGAACAGAATGTTCTGAAAATGAGGCTGTTTCGAGGGCTCATAAGGCTTTGACGATCGTTATGGTTAATGTCCCTTGTTATGCCGGCACTTGTCTTATGGCGTGGGCAGGTTCTGATTATGGCAATGCTTATTCGATTGCATATGTTCCATTATGTAATTATCCGATGCAACGTAAATGGACATTGATACACGAGGCTTGTGGACACGGATTCGGAAAACTGGCTGATGAGTATGGAGGAGCTTATATTGGAGGATTTGACACTGGCGTATGGCAAAATCTTAGGGATACACACGGAGCCGGTGTAAACAGAAATGTCAATGAATATTGGACCGAGATCGAGATGAAGGATGGCTGGTCATTCTCTTGGGAGGAAACCACAGAGGAAAATGTTTATTGGAGTGATCTTCTTAAACCGGAATATGATTATCGACAGTCGGAGGGCTTAGGTATGTTCAGAGGTGGTTTCACCTATGCCAATCTCTTCTGCCGTTCTACAGAAAACAGTGTGATGCGCCACCAGTTCGACCATAACGGCCAATACTTCAATGCTATTTCGCGATGGACCATCTGGTTCCGTCTGATGCGTCTGACAGGAGAAACTTCTGCGCCTGATTTTCATAGTACATTGGATGATTTCCTGACCTTTGATGAAAATATCGTCATTGATTATTCACCAGAATCGAAGAGCGGATATGTGGAATCTTATCACGAACCTCTTGCAGCTCCGGTCTATATAAAGGGACATTGGGAGGGACCGGAATTCGTACCGGATGTAACTCTCGGTTGCTTTTAGACTTTTGTGCGGCTGTGGCTGACAACGAAGACTCCGGCGAAAACCATCACTGCGGCGAGCACTTTCTGCCAGTTCAGGATGTCCATAGCAAGGATGATGCTGATTGCGGTCGCAATGATCGGCTGGATATAGCTGTACATACTGACAAGAGTAGGGCGGATGCGTTTTTGTCCGTATGGAATAAGAAAATAGCTGAAAAATGTGGCGAATACTATCAGGAATCCCAGTTCCATCATCTGGATGGAAGGGATTCCTGTCCATTTCAATGATATCAATTCACGGAAGGATAACGGCAGCGACATCAATGCAGAAAACAGGAATATCCATTTCATAAATGTGACTACGGAATACTTTGAAATCACAGGCTTGAAAATTCCCAGATAGAGTGAGAAACTCAGGCTGTTCAGGAACATAAGGAATATACCGGACAGTTTGCTTTCGGCCATCCCTGAATCGCCTGACGCATTGTTGAATATAAGGAAAAGTATTCCGCAGAGGCTGAGTGCTACGCCCGCTGTTTTCTTCCAACTCAACGGCTCTTTCAGGACGATTGCAGCGATGAACATTGTGTAAATAGGTGACATTGAACTTATTATGGAACAATGCATCGGGGTTACATCAGGTATTGCCACAAGAAATGTAAGCTGAGTTACGAAATATCCCAGGAATGCTGCTGCCAGAATCTTCAGATAATCTTTCTTTTCCACCTTTTCAGATGGAAAGAACAATGACAATATCCAGAACATAAGACCTGCTCCGAGTGATCTGAGAGTGAATATCGTTATCGGGGATATCAGATGACCGCTGGTCAAGTCCTTGCATACTATTATATTGACTCCAAAGATCGCATATGCTGTGAAACAGGCAATATGGCCGGAGATCGTGCTTGTATTTTTCATACCAAAATCCTTTCGGGCACAAATTTAATAAAAAGGCATAGAAATTGACTCTGACGGGTTCAGTGTGTTTTTTAAATTATTAGTGATATGAAAAAAATTATGTTAGTAGTGTCTTGTGCGGCTTTGATGGCTGCATTGACAGGTTGTAATAGCGCTGCTGTCCAGGAGAAGAAAGCAATGGACGAACCGTTCAAGCAGGAGCTTGATTTTATGCGCCAGGCTATCAAGCAGCACAGTCCGGATGTTATGAGAGTCGACATCATTGACAGTACTCTTGTTTACACTCATATATATGATGGTATCATCGATGTGAAGGCCTATACCTTTGATGGTGATGTCTGCGTGGCTGCTGAAAGAGTATATACCTTCCCGAATCAGATGAGTGCTCTGCGCCATTACAGGGATGCCATAGAAAGAGCGGAACTTTATGACAATGTCGAACTATTCAAGAACCAGGTCCGCTATAAGCTGAAAGAAGATCAGCATAAGCGTGAGACCAAGGGATTGACCAAGGAGCAGATGAAAGCGAAATTAGACAAGCAGATCGATGATGCCAAGGCAGATTTGAAGATGCACGAAGAGAAGATGAGGGATCATCACAAGCACCACGATAAATAAATATCATAAGGAAGTAAAATAAATTTCGACCGAATATCGGTCGAAATTTATTTTATATATCTTCGGATTATCACTCTGGCGACAGTTGCGAACAACAGTCCAGCTGCAGCACCGATCATAGCACCGGCCAAAATGTCACCTAGGTAATGCTTTCCTACAAATATGCGGCTGAGAGCTACCAACGTCGCCCATAGGAGCATCCAGGTAGCATAGCCCTTGTATTTCAATCTTTTATCCAGACGAAAACCTATTATGGTACTTGCTGCAAGTCCGAATGAATTGGCTGAATGAGCTGAGAAGAAGCTGAAGCTTCTGGTTGCGTTTTCCAGGACATTCAGTCCGTTCTCGAGCATAAAGGTATCATTGAGCGGACGTACTCTGCATACCAGATCTTTTATGAAATTGGAAAATTGGTCACAGAAACCGAAGGTTGCTAGTGCAGCTAATGTCATAATCAGACCTTTCTTCCAGCCAAGCCTCCATATCAGTCCCGCAACAATAAGCACATACATCGGAATCCACACAGGGATACTCGAAAAGAACTGCCAGATCTGGTCTGTAATAGGGGAGTTCCAGCTGTTGATTTCCAGAGTTATCCTCTGGTCAAGATGATGGATATTCTGCCAGATCATATCTTAAAGCTGTTTTTCATTATCATCCCCCGGAAACAGTACTACAGGCTCATCTTCAGCCGGAGTTTCCTTCTGAAGAGCCTCCCAGAGCATATCCTTCAGTTCCTTTATTCCTTCCTGAGTGAACGAAGAAATGAAAACGTGAGGAATATCTGAAGGAAGCTGTTCCTCTATTTCACTCTTGAGCTGATCGTCAAGCATATCAGACTTCGTGATAGCCAGAACCCTGTCCTTCACGAGAAGCTCAGGATTATATTCTCTAAGCTCGTTCAGCAATACTTCATATCCTTCCCGGATGTCATCCTGATCGGCGGCGACCATAAATAACAGGATGGAGTTTCGTTCGATATGTCTGAGGAATCGCATTCCTATGCCCTTGCCTTCGTGAGCTCCCTCTATGATACCAGGTATGTCAGCCATTACGAATGACTTGTCATCGTAGTAACTTACGATACCGAGGTTCGGCTCGAGAGTCGTGAACGGATAATCTGCGATCTTAGGTCTTGCTGCTGATACTGTTGACAGGAGTGTTGATTTTCCGGCATTAGGGAAGCCTACAAGACCCACGTCTGCAAGAAGTTTCAGCTCGAGGATGAACCAGCCTTCCTCAAACGGCTCTCCAGGCTGCGAATAGCGTGGAGTCTGGTTGGTGGCAGTCTTGAAATTGTTGTTACCAAGACCACCGCGTCCTCCCTTCACGAGAATTCTTTCCTCATATGGTTCTACAAGCTCGAAAAGGACTTCCCTTGTCTCAGCATCCTTTGCTACGGTTCCCAGAGGAACATCCAGATAGATGTCCTCTCCGTTCTTTCCTTTCTGTAGCTGTCCGCTTCCTGCACCTCCGTGCTCAGCCATAATATGCTTGCGGTACTTGAGATGGATCAAAGTCCAGAACTGCGGATTCGCTCTCAGAATAATATGTCCGCCACGTCCGCCATCTCCACCGTCAGGTCCACCTTTAGGTACATATTTCTCCCTCCTCATATGCGTTGAACCCGCACCACCGTTGCCCGAACGGCAATATATCTTCACATAGTCAATGAAATTCGAATCCGCCATAATCTTTATCTTTTAATTTAACTTGCAAATATACGAAAATCCCTTCTGATTTAAATGATATTTTATAATATGTTGAATTAAAGCCGAATTAAAGAAATGCCTGCTGTAGCAGTACAGCAGGCATATATGGTAATAGATTGATAATCAGTGTGTTTTTCGGGTTCTAGAATTTGTTCATCACATTGAAGATACGTTCCTGAACTTCCTCTATGCTGCCTACACCGTCGATTTCATTGTATTTTCCGACTTTGTCGTAATATTCGATGAGAGGTTCTGTCTGATTGTGGTATGTGACTATGCGATTGTTGATGATATCTTCGCTGGCATCGTCAGCGCGTCCTTCCTTAAGTGCGCGTCCCTTGATTCTCTCCATAATCATCGCATCCGGAATCATAATGGAAACGGTAGCAGTCACTTCTTCAGATGTCTTTGCAAGAATCTGGTCAAGGGCTTCCGCCTGGGCAATTGTGCGTGGGAAACCGTCAAGAAGGAATCCGTCCACTCCATTTACTGTCTTGAACTCGCTCTCGATCATACCCTCTACCACTTCATCCGGAACGAGACAGCCTTTCTCTATCAGAGCCTTAGCCTGAAGACCAAGCTCTGTTCCTGCAGCTATTTCCTTGCGGAGAAGGGCTCCTGTGGAGATATGGTGAAGATTGTACTTCTCAACCATTGCTGTGGCCTGAGTGCCTTTACCTGCACCTGGAGGGCCGAAAAGAATAAAATATTTCATATCTGAATGTTATTAATTATCAAGTACATAGATATCTTTAAGGTTTCGGCCGAGTTCATCGTAATCAAGACCGAATCCCACTATGAAATCGTTAGGGATTTCCATTGCCACATAGTCGAGGACAATATCTTTCTTATATGCGTCAGGCTTAAGGAGCATAGTGCAGATTCTGGATTCTGCGGCACCTTTGTCTGCAAGAATCTGTTTCAGTTCCACGATAGTATTTCCGGAATCAACAATATCTTCCACTACAATCACCCTTCTGTCTTTGATGTCGCCAGTAAGTCCCAGAGCCTGCTTTACGCGTCCTGTTGTGCTGGTACCTTCATATGATGTAAGTTTGATGGAAATCGTCTGACAATTGAATCTGAGCCTTTTCATAAGCTCTCCCATAAACATTATTGAACCGTTCAGGACACAAAGCAGAATGGGTATATCTGTGCATCCTTCGAAGTCTTTATTGATTTTTTCCGCTACTTCATCTATGGCTTCCATTATCTTTTCGTAGGGGATGAAAGTCCTGAATGTTTTGTCGTAAAGCGTGACTTTGTTCATATGCGTATCATTTAATCACACAAAATTAATATAAAAGACATAAAAAAAAGAAAAATCTTCAGTTGTTTTTTGGTAAAACAACGATAAATCATAAGCAGTATGATAATTTCGGGCAAATTAACAGCGTGACTTATGTGGAGATGGAAATCTATGATGGCAGCGACTCTGATCATATGTTCTGATATGCTTGCCCAGGAATATGACACTTTTGCAATAATTGCGGAATTCCTTGGGAATGCATCTGCAGAAGAAATCGATCCGGAAGAGGTGGAGAGACTTGAGAGATATATTGAGCATCCATTGAAAATAAATATTGCCGGGCAGTCCAGGCTTGAAGAGTGTGGGCTTCTGACTCAATATCAGACGGCATCCCTGATGGATTACCTTACCAGACACGGAGATATATTGTCTTTGACGGAACTTGCTGCGGTAGATGGATTCGGGACTGATTTTGTAAGAAGACTGTCGTTCTTCATATCATTGGAAAGCGGCCGTCTTCCAGGGAATGGAGGAATGTCATCGAAAAGGTTTCATCAAGAACTCGAAGTAAAAGCAACGGGCCGCTGCAATGATGAGCTCATAGGACAATATGCCCTGAAGTACAGGATAGGGATAGGGGATTCTCTTCAGGCTTCTTTCTCTTTATCCAAATCCTCTGCTGCAGGCCGGCCTGATGCTTTTCCCGGCAATGTTTTCTGGTATTTCAGACGTTACGGTGCAAAAGTGGCTGTGGGCAATTTCAATGCACGCTTCGGTCAGGGCCTTGCACTCTGGAGCGGTATGAGCATTTCAGGACTCAGTAAGCCTTCGTCATATCTCAAACGTTCTTCAAATCTTTCTCCGTCATATTCATATACAGGTAATTACTCGTTCAAGGGACTTGCAGCAGAAGCTATCTTTGGAAATTTCAAAATGACATACATAACGACGTTATCGGGCTCCGAAGGAGAGAGAGGACTGCTTCCTGCTGTAAATCTCACGCTTTTATGTACCCACGGACAGGTCGGACTGACTCATTATGCTGACTTCAGGCTTCCTGATGGCGTATTCTATATTCCTGATATGAAGACTTCTTTTGATCTGGCGATGACTCTCAGAGGAGTTGATTTATTTGCGGAGACGGCATATGATTGGAACTCAGATTCTGTGGCTTCTCTGGCCGGGGTGGTTTTTCCTGCGGGTGAGAATCTTCGTGTGGCCTCCGCGCTCAGGTATTATCCGTCTGCGTTCCAGCCGACTTACAGCGCTGCCATACGTGCCTTGACAAAATGTACAAATGAGTATGGGTGCTCAACATCTGCGGAATTTTCATCAGGACAATGGATAGATATCAATGGAAGTGAGGGGTTTGGCTCCAATTCCAGAAGATTACAGGGGGGCTTTTGCGCCGATGGTGCATATTTCCCGGTATCCAAGTCAGATGATGGACGAAAGTCTGTTCAGCTTAAATCTCTTGCTGAAATCAAAGTGATGATTACTGGTGCTATTGCATTGAAATTCCGTCTGGCTGAGAGGTTCCGTACCTGGGATCTGCCTTTTCGTACTGATGCGCGAATGGATCTGTTTTATTATTCCTCTGTCTTGGATATGAATTTCAGGGCCAATCTCGTAAAGTGCAATAAAACTTCCTTCCTGACATATGCAGAAGGAACTGTCAAGTCCAAGTCACTCAAATTATCTCTGAGATCCGGACTCTTCTTTGCTGATAATTGGGATGACAGGATATATGCTTATGAGAGGGATCTTCCCGGATCCTTCAATGTCCCGGCATTTTATGGACGAGGCTACTGGATCTCCCTTAATGGAAACTGGAGATTCGCCAAGTGGGGGAGAGCCTATATCAATGCATCCCTAACAGAATATCCTTTTATGGAAAAGAAAAAGCCCGGCAAAGCCGAGCTTAAGCTGATGCTTAGATTTCAGATATGATTACTTTTTCGGAATCTTTATTTTCATTCCCGGTCTGAGTGAGGAACTACTTAAACCGTTGAAATCCATAATGTTCTGAGCGCTTACTCCAGGGTAGTTCTTAGCGATGCTGTAGAATGAATCTCCGCTCTTTACTGTGTAACTGATATAATCTCCAGTACCGGATGAGGCCTGTGAAGCTGCTCCGGCCTTTACTTTCAATTTCTGACCCACCTTGATGTTGTTGCTGGTCAGACCGTTCCAGGACTTCAGATTTGCTACGCTGACTCCGTGTCTTGTCGCAATTCCGGATAGGGTATCTCCGCTCTTTACTGTATATGTGCTCGCTCCTGAGGATGCAGGTGCAGATGATTGGGATGTTGCGGAGCTGCTTGAAGAAACTGATGATCCAGATGATTTTCCACCTCTATATATGACAAGGCGCTGTCCTACGCGGATATTTGTACTCTTAAGGTTGTTCCAGCGCTTGATGTTCTCCACCGAGCATCTGTACATTCCCGCGATCTTTCCAAGCGTATCACCGCTTTTGACCTTGTATGTGATACGTTCTCCATCACCGCCGTCCTTGATCTTCTTGATTGCAGTAGGATTGAAATATTCCTCGGTCTTGTGTCTGTAGATAGTATCTTCCTTTTCTATGAATGCGTCAGTATATTCGTAGGGGATACGGAGGATATACTCTCTGTCTCCCGGTATGATCTCGTGGACATACTGGGGATTCAGATTCTTAAGTTCCTCCAGAGGAGCCTCAGTGAGATCTGCTACTTGTCTGAGGTGAAGCTGGCGGCTGATCTTCAGTGTGTCAATATGAGGCGGAATTCCTACATTTTCAGGCCTGATACCGTGCTCCTTATAGTAAGTTATTGTGTATAAGGCTCCTACGAAGGCAGGTCCGTAGCCTCTGGTTTCACGTGGAAGATACGGCCAGATATCCCAGAATCCTCTTTTGCCACCGCTTCTTCGGATGGCTTTATTCACATTGCCGGCTCCGCAGTTGTATGAGGCTATGGCAAGATTCCAGTCCCCGAAGATCTTGTATGCATCCTTCAGATATCTTGCAGCGGCATCTGCCGATTTCACCGGGTCAAATCTTTCATCTACAAACGAATCGATATGAAGGCCGTACATTTTGGCTGTAGAATACATAAACTGCCACATACCTTTGGCATTCACTCTTGACACCGCACGTGGGTTAAGTGCAGATTCTATGATTGCCATTGCCTTAAGCTCTTCCGGTATACCATATTTATTGAATGTCTCTTCGAATATAGGCATATAATATCTGCAAAGTCCCAGGATGTGAGACATCTTGGTCGGCATTTTTTCGGAATATAGAATAATGTAGTTCTTTACGATATCATTATATGGCAATGATATGAATGAATTCATCTTCTTCAGCCTTTCTATGTAGACTTCATCCGGTACGTTTGATTCAAATTTGACCGAGTCCATATCATATATTTCTGACTCGTCATCAGAGGCAATCTTATGGGTGTACCAGATGTTAAGAAGACTGTCCGATACTTCCACTGTATAGTCTTCCGGACTCAGCTCTGCAGCTCCTTTTGCTTCATTTTCCTCATATACAGCCATCATTTCGCCTGCTATGCTGTCTGTATATTGCAGATCTGACTTGCATCTTTCGAGCTCATATTGAAGTGAATCCACCAGTTCCTGAAGACGACGGTTCTGTTCTTTGAGCTTGAGTCTTGTCCTTTCATCTTTTCGAGGCTGGTTCGGGACAGCTCCTGCCAGGTTTCCGGAAATTAATAAGGCAGTCATAACGGCTGCCAGAATTCTATATGGTTTCATATAAGTTTTAAATTTTGTGGAGTTATCAGAATGTAAAGCCTACTCTCATTCCAATGGCGTTATATCCGTAGTTTGACGGCATTGGAGTATTGATCGCGTAGGAGTTATATGGAGAAATCACTGTCGGCTCGATGTTCATTGATATGTCATCCGTAACCTCGAAGTCGTGCATATATGCGAATACATTGGCATCAATGACCTGAAGCAGATATACAGCTGCTGTGGCTACGATGGAGTAGTCTCTGTATCGTCTGTAGACATCTCTGTACCATTTTGCAGTCTCTGCTGATATATTTTCGCTGTAACCGCTTCCAGGTGTCGTCGCTTCGTTGTGTATTCTCTTGAATCTCTGGTAGTTAAGGTTGTTTGTGGTGAGGAAATGAATCGAAGCCAGCAGACCTCCCCAGTAGATAGGAATCTTGAAGAATTCTCCATTGTATATCTGTCCGAGACCGGGACAAAGCAGTGAGTATAATGTAGCTCTTCCCGGATTCGGTTCTACGTCTGATTCGTAACAGGCAATGCCGTCCATAAGGGACCCCCAATACATCAATGCTGCTCCTGCCATCAGCCAGGTACCTGTCTGTTTGGCCTTTGTGTCTACAAAAGGTGCGTCAAAAGGGTATTCTATACTATATCTGGTCTCGAATGCGGTTTTCTCATTGAACCATTTGTCATACCGCTTCTGTGTCTGATTGTATTGATGAAGATAGTATCCTCCTGTTCCTGCCAGAGCGCCTATACCGCCATATATTATCGGAAGTTTCCAATAGTCTTTGTTATATATCTGAGCGGTGCCCGGCAAAACTACCGAGCCGACGAACATCGTTCCTATCTTTATCTTGTTCTTATGTGCAAGGCCACCGGCAAAGTCCTTGAATGAGAATAGCTTGTCGACTGTATCAGATTTTGCTGTAGTGTCGGCATTGTATGATTGCCTGAAAGCCTCTTCCTTGAACTGGGCCTCGCTTCTGACAGCGAACCCTGCAAGGCAGATAATCAATAAGGATATGTATCGTATGAATTGTCTATGCATCTGTCTGATGTCCCGAACTTAAAAATTTGAGTCTTCAAGTGCCTTAAGGAAATTCTTTACCTCTTCATCTGAACTGAAATGGATGGTCATTGTTCCTTTTCCATTGCTGGCTCTCTTAAGACTGATATTGCTTTCAAAATATTTTCCGACTCTTTCCAATACCTTGAAATACTCCTCAGGGAGATCCTGAGCATCCTGTGTGTCGGCTTTCCTCTGTTCCGTAAGCTTTTTTATCTTTTCCTCGAGCTGACGTACGGAAAGGTCTTCTTTGACAACCAGATCACAGAGATATTCCTGCATTCTCAAATCTTCCACTCCAAGAAGAACCTTGGCGTGTCCTACGCTCAGAAGACCTACCTTAAGGTCGTGCTGCAGTTTTGCAGGGAGCTTGAGAAGGCGCAGGTAGTTGGTTACCGAGGCGCGCTTCTTTCCCACTCTGATGGCCATCTGCTCCTGAGTGAGGTTGCATTCCTCAATGAGTCTCTGATAGCTCATAGCCACTTCTATAGGGTCCAGATTTTCTCTTTGGATGTTTTCTACAATCGCCATTTCCAGCATACCCTGATCATTGGTGTCACGGATATATGCCGGAATCATATCCATTCCAGCCTGTCTGCAGGCTCTGAATCGACGCTCTCCACTGATGATCTGATATCTGCCTTCCGATTTTCTTCGTACAGTGATAGGCTGGATCAGACCAAGTGTCTTTATGGACTCTGCCAGTTCTTCCAGAGCTTCCTGATCGAAGCTCATTCTCGGCTGGTATGGATTCGGCTCTATCATATCCACAGGGATACGAAGTATGTCGGCTGTGTCCTGACTTTCCCTCTGACCTACTACTTCTTTGTTGACATAGCCTACAGGCTGTCTCAGCGGTGTGAAATCAGTGTCGCCTCCCAGCAACGCACCGATGCCTTTTCCTAATCCTCTCTGCTGTTTTGCCATTTCTTTTCAGTTTAATTGTTTCTTAAGGTCATTCCGTTCTTTTCGAGCACTTCCTTCGCCAGATTCAGGTAGTTGGTGGTTCCGTTGCAGATCACATCATAAAGAATGATCGGCTTTCCGTGTGACGGAGCTTCGCTCAGACGTATGTTTCTCTGGATGATGGTTTCGAAAACCATATCCTTGAAATGTTCTCTGAGTTCTTTAAGTACTTGATTGTGAACCTTTGTCCTTCCGTCGAACATAGTTACGACGAAGCCTTCTATGTTAAGGGACGGGTTCACTCCGTTCTGTACGAGCCTTATGGTCTGGAGAAGCTTTCCCAATCCCTCCAAAGCGAAGAATTCAGGCTGGACAGGTATCATTACGGAATCAGCTGCCGTAAGGGAATTGACTGTTATAAGACCTAACGAAGGTGAACAGTCAATAATGATGAAGTCGTAATCATCGCAGATAGGGGCGAGAGCCTCTTTAAGAACAGATTCACGGTTCTCCACCTTCAGCATCTCGATTTCCGCACCGACGAGGTTAATGTGGGACGGAATCATATGAAGACCTGCAATTTCTGTCTGGATAAGGGTGTCGCGGATGTCTCTTTCTCCGATCATCACTTCGTACAATGTCCTTTTCTGGTCATTGTCAGGAGAAAAGTTTAGTCCGGAAGTCGTATTGGCCTGAGCATCGGCATCGATTATGAGTACCTTTTTCTCAAGTACGGCCAATGATGCGGCCAGGTTGATGGCAGTGGTGGTCTTACCCACTCCGCCTTTCTGATTTGCTATTGCTATTACTTTTCCCATCTTAGTTGTGTTAAGGACATTATTCTCGCAAAATTACAAAAATTATTTCATTCCTTGGCTTTATTTACTACTTTTGTTGATAACTTCTTGCTCTGAGAAGGATAGTTACAGATTTAATCGTTTGATTATTATGCAAGTGACATTCAATCCTGATAAGTGGTGCGCTATCGTGAACAGCTTTGCAGCTTCTTCAAAGGCTGCATCTTTGTGGTGTCGTGCGGAGGCCCGGCTCAGGTCTGACGGTATTTCTTTCAATACTTATGTAACAGGCGAGTGCGGCAATGCGGCCACTCTGACTTATAGTGCGTGCAAGAGCGGATGCAGGAAGCTGATAGCAGTCGGAGGGGATGGCACCATCCACGATGTCCTTGGCGGAATTATGTCCTTTGTAGATCAGGATGAGTCTGTTTCGCTTGAGGATTTCACCTTGGCTGTGATTCCGGTTGGATCAGGCAATGACTGGATCAAGACATCCGGTGTACCTAAGGATATTGTCAAGGCAGCTGCACTGCTGAAAAGTGGCAGAATCTCAAAGCAGGATGTGGTAAAGGTAAGTCTGCTTGATCCGTCCTCGCTTCCGCAGGAAAAGACAATGGCAGTTTCGTATATGGCCAATGTAGGTGGTATAGGACTTGATGCACAAGTATGCGTAAGAGTAAATGCCGCAAAGAAGCAGGGTAAAAGAGGTAAGATATTATATGTTACATCATTGCTTTATAATATCATTCATCGCGCTGCTTTTTCGGCAAGGGTGGTCTGTGATGGGGAAGAGATATTCTCAGGACCTTATCTTTCAATAGCTTTCGGTATAGGCAGATACTCCGGAGGTGGAATGCGTCAGACTCCTGGTGCCCTTCCTGATGACGGGCTTCTGGATATTACCATTATCCCTGATCTTCCTCTTATGAAAATTGCTAAGGAAGTTCCTAAGCTTTTCAATGGCCGATTCCTGGCGGTTCGTGAGCTTGTGACAGCCAGAAGTAAATCCATTCTGGTTCTTCCGGAAGGTGATGTCGCCCCGGTTGAAGTCGATGGGGAAGTTATAGGAGAGGCCCCAGTACGTTTCGATATCCTTGACCATCAATTGAATATATTGATTCCTTAAGAAGGGTCGACATTTATCGTTATATGTCCGTCGTAACGGTTTTCTTTCTCGAAAACGTTGACGGCTTTTCTCAGCTTTTCCTTTTCTGATGTCAGAGTGCGGTCTTTTTTCAGGCTCAGTCTTATTGTCCTTATATGCTGGTCGGCTACTTTGTCTACGACAGGGGAGTATGGACCTGTTATAGGAGAATCGAGTATGGTATCTCCTTCCCGGACAATACTTTTTCTGAGATCTGCAGCCAGTCTTTCGGACATTCTCTCTGCCCTGTCTTCGAAGTTATCCTTTATGTTGATTTCGATTATCCTTGTATATGGCGGGAAATTGAAATCTTTCCTTTCCTGAAGAAGGGAGGAATTGAGGGCTGTGGTTTCATTATTCGCAATTCTTTGATATACTGGGTGCTGAGGTTGCGATGTCTGAATGACAAAAAGCCCTTTTTCTTCTCTACGGCCACATCTTCCACGGAACTGTTCCAGCAGATGCAGGGCTTTTTCATCTGCCCTGAAATCCTGGATTCCAAGTAAAGAGTCGGCCGCCACCACAGCCACAAGTCTCAACCTGCTGAAATCAAAGCCCTTGGTCACGATCTGAGTACCGATGAGTATGTCTATCTCTCCTTTTGCGAAGTCTCTGATAGTCCTGGCTTCGAATCTCTTGTTCTGGGCCGTGTCACTGTCAAGGCGGGCGATGCGCGCTTTAGGGAAGAGTGCAGCCGCTTCTTCCTCTATCCTTTGGGTTCCTGCGCCGAGATTCTTCAATTCTCCTGCACATCTGCCGCATTTTCCTGAATAGGGTGCAGACCAGCCGCAATAATGACAAAGCATCCTTCCTCCCCGATGAAGACTCAGACTTACATTACAGTGAGGACATTTGACAATCTCACCGCACATCGAACACTGCATTGCTGAAGCCCAGGCTCTTCTCGAACGGAGGATCACTACCTGCCCTCTGTCGTCCAGAGTCTGCTGTATGCGGCCAATGAGCTTGATGGAAAAATTTCCCCTCATTCCGTTCTTCTTTCTTTCTGCCTTGGTGTCAATTATTTCAATATCAGCATCTTCGCTGCCGTGAAACCTTTCCTTAAGTTCGACCAGGTGGTGTTTCCCGAAACGGCAGTTGTATATCTCCTCGAGAGAAGGTGTTGCTGAGCCCAATATGATGGCGCAATCGTGTATTCTGTGCAGCATCAGGGCTGTGTCGCGACCGTTATACCTTGGAGCCGGAGAGTCCTGTTTGTATGAATTGTCGTGTTCCTCATCCACAATGACAAGTCCCAGATGGTTATGAGGCAGGAATAATGCTGATCTTGTTCCAAGCAGTATATAGTTTCTCTTATTTACCGCTGACTCCCTTATGGATTCAGTGGTATTCATTCTCGAGGCAGCGGTTTCGCCTGAATGAAAAGTCAGAAGGCTGTCCCCGAACTGTTCGTAAAGTCTGTCCTCAAGCTGGCGGCTCAGAGCTATTTCTGGTACCAGATAGAGCACGTTCCGGCCTTTCTTAAGGCATTCCTGTGCCAGCTTCATATAAATTTCAGTCTTTCCGGATCCTGTTACTCCATTCAGCATAACAGGTTTTCCTTTGGCCATACCAGTCTTTACGTCAGAATAAGCCTTCGATTGTGCAGGGCTGAGCTGTATTTCCTTGTATATTATTTCTGTCGCATTGATTCTGTCCTTACCTTTTGTGATATTGTTCAAGGCCTCATATGCCCTTTCAAGGTCTTTGACTGCCTCATCCAAAGCCTTTACTGCGGCCTCTCTGGTGGATTCTTTCTTTGCTTTTGCCAGCTGTTCCTTCCTTTTCTCCACCCTTATCTCAAGCTTGGCAATCCTTTGCCTTATGCTTTCAGTCAGTTTCTCCTTTCTTGCAGCAGCTTTCTCGCGTGCTGAAGCCCTCGCTTCTTCCATATTGACCTTCATCTGTGGGTATGCTGCTTTGTAAACCTCACCGATGCTGCAAAGATAATAATCTGCGACAGCCCTCCATAAATCGATTTCCTCACTTCGGATCTTGCCTATCCCTTCTTCAATGGATATGACAGGCTTGATTTTCTTAGGGTCTGTTTCCGGTATTATGTCGACCTCAGATACCACTCCGGTATATTCCTTATTGGCAAACTTTACCTTCACCCTCTCTCCGACCTCGATTCTCTCGATATTATCAGGAAGTGAATAGCTCGGTTCCCACTCCAACCGGAGAGGAAGTATCACGGATATGTATCTTTTCTGCTTCATAACTCCTGCGAAGATACGAAAAAACCACTTTTTTGCACAAAAAATGCACTTTTTTAGTAAAAAGTATAAAAAAAGTTTGGAGGTAAAGAAAAAATGTCTACCTTTGCAATCCCAAACGATAAGAACAGCGTTTGAGACCTCAAAAAGGTGCCATAGCTCAGTTGGTAGAGCAAAGGACTGAAAATCCTTGTGTCCCTGGTTCGATTCCCGGTGGCACCACCAAAAACCCTCGTAGATGCATTCTACGAGGGTTTTTGTTTTAAAACGTTACTATAACGTTACTATGAATCTAAGGAGAACGAAAAAGTCCGAAATCCCAATGGAATTCCGGACTGGTGGATATTAAAACGTGAAATAAATAAATTCACGATTTCTGCAAAGATACTCATCTTTTTCAAAATCTCCCTTAAATCACTAATTTTGCAAAAGGAATCTCAGAACTGTCGCCAATAACGACATGAAAATCCTCATAGACCCCGGCCACGGACTCAACACCCCCGGCAAACGCTCCCCAGACGGCAGATTCCTCGAAGCCCAATTCAACCGCGAAATCTCAAGAAACATCGTATACGAACTCAAAGACAGAGGCTATGACGCAGAACTTCTAGTCCCAGAAGACACCGACATTCCGCTAAAAGAACGCGCATCAAGAGCAAACGCCCACACATCACTACATGGCAAAGACCAAGTAATCATCATAAGCATACACGCCAACGCCTTCGGCAACGGCAAAGAATGGACATCCCCAAAAGGCTGGAGCATATACACCTCCAAAGGAAAAACCGAATCAGATAAACTCGCCACCTGCATAGCCCAAGCAGCCCAGAAATACCTCCCAAACCTTCACCTCAGAGGAGATTTCTCAGACCAGGATATCGACTACGAAGAATCCTTCTACATACTCAAGAAAACCATATCTCCGGCCGTACTCACAGAAAACGGATTCTTTACAAACAAAGAAGACCTGGCATATATAGAATCACGTGAAGGCAAACGAGCAATCACAGATCTGCACGTAGAAGGCATAATCGAATACCTTATGACACGACAGTAGTACCAGAACTTGGAATACCGTTCTCAAAACTCAAAATAGTGCTATAATAAATGAACCAGGCAAGAATAAACAGCCTCATGAAACTATTGCCATCAAAGTCTGCAACCAGTATAACACTCACATAACAATAAAGACCTATCGCCAAATACACCCTCAAAGGATCCGTTTCATCAACCTTGCTCTCAGTCATCCCCTCATAGCACCTTCGAGCAATAAGTTCTGCAGCCACGCATTCATCTGAAGGAATATTATTCCATCTTCCACTCTTAACCTCCTGCTGCACCATCAACTGAGCAGACTTAGCAAACTCTGCGAACTCCTCAACTCGATAACCAGAGAAAACAATCATTGCATTTCCCAGCATATCATAGCACATATTGACCTTATCACAAAGATCAGCAGCAACAGGATATTTTGGAACTACACGCTGACAGAACTCCACAAACTCATCAGAAAACTCATTGTCAATCAGCTGGTGCAACTGGGTATTTAGAACGGACTGTTTCATAAAAGAAGTATGGACCACTGCTCAAGTAAACTCATGGCACCTGGCGGGAGCCAAAACCCTACATCAAGCACTGGCCCATACAAAGTATGGGCACTCGCTTGAACGTCTGTAGGGTTCAATATATACCGCCAGGTTTTTGAGTCTACACGTTCACGCAACTGCGTAAATATTATATCAAAATTGTATTTGAAGTCTTAATTTCTCAACAAAAGTAATCAAATTTAATAAATCTACCGCAATAAATCAAATTCATTGATTCCTGCGCATGGAAAAGTTTTGTGCCATGCTGGGATTCTCTAAAGAAATGACTGAAAGTCTTATAGTCAAAAAAGAAGCCCTGAAATGTAGCGGTAAAATCTATTCCGAGCAACACAGGCGGAACTTTGATATAAAGGATGATATTTTAAGGGTGGAAAATGACCCTGACGATGAAAGCAGGCTGAACCTGACAATAAACAGGAAGCCGATTGCCGACTGGTTCAGGGAGCAATGGCACAGGCTTAGATATGGAGCAAGAGTGCCGCAACAGGAAGAAAGAAAAAGTAGAGGATTCAAATTATAATAGAAGCAATTTGATTAGTAATCTAAAAGCACTCCGATAACGATTAGAGTGCTTTTAGATTGTTTATCATTAATTATCAAAGCAAGTGCAGTTTAAGATTTTACTGAAGTTTGCATTAATAAAGAATATACTACAGCTGATATATGCGCAACATATTGTGACGCTTGTGATTCATTTCCCTTGAAATCCTTAACAAATACCGCTAAGGTATAACTGATATTATTAGGCAGACATATATAGGCAACATCATTGTGAGCTGCAAGAACACCATTTTCATTAACATAACCTGAACCTGTCTTATGCGCTATAACAACCCCTTCTTTATCAAGAAGTGGAGCTGCTATCCTATCTACACCTGTTTTGCATTCTTTTAACGTATTCTTAATGAAACTTTGTTTCTCATCATCGATAAGACCTTCAGTAAACAAACGATTCATCAACATTGCAGCACCAAGAGGAGATGTATAGTTAGAGTAAGCCTTGTTATGGTCAGCCGACATTTCCTCTTCCGTATAAGCTATCTGAAAACTTGAACGAGGAATGAGTGTGGCTATAAAACTATCTGTTTGAGCGACATTAACCATATCCTTAAACATAAGGTTGCTTGCATTGTTGTCACTCTGAGTAAGAGTATAACGCAGCAAATCTCTCACTGTCAATGATATGACTGGCCCTGAATAATCTTTCAGCATAGGACTCCAAGTCTTTGGGTCAAGTTTATCCCTATTTATATTTACTAAGGTATCAAGTGAAATTCCTTTATTGTCAAAGTCATTACAAAGAGCTAATGCCTGATGAACCTTAAACACACTCATCATAGGATAAACACTCTTATTATTGACCTTAACCGTATCTCTGTTATTAACAATAACCGCCACACCAATTTCGCCAGGACAAGCTGAGACAATTTGAGAAATGCTATCAGTCAAAACATTTGTTAAAGGAGGATTTGCGCTATCTTTTGTCGCTGATTTATGGAACAATGAAAATACCAAGATGAAAATGCAAACTAAAGCTATACTCAAAACTACGATTTGTTTTTTTCTGTTTTTTTCCATGTTTATATTATTTATATTTGTTTGACGAGAATATCTTTATTTGCCGACAAAGGTACATAACTTTACGGAAAAATATGTTTCTAAAATATATAAATAGACAGCTGTGGGGAAAATGTGGGGAAAAATTAGATAATTAAAAAGGCTAAATGACTGAAAATAATCACTTAGCCTTTTAATCCGTACCCAGACCCGTACTTCGTAATTGCTGCGCCCATCATTCAAGACTGTCAAATCGGGTCTTTCCTGTCAAGCCAATGATGCCTATGCGTATGCCAAACACATGGATTACGGATTTCTCGTTCCGTGAACAAACACTTTATCCGCAACTCTGCTATGTGGTGTATTGGCTTAACTCCATTTCTATGGGCAACACTTTTGTTGCAGATTTCAAGCAGCTTTTATCGAAATACCCATCAGTAAGAACTCGTTTATTAGGCTTTCCTCATAATTGGGAACAAGAGCCGAAAATTTTATCATTTGAATATTGATATTGTTTATTTCTTTTCGGAGCTCGTCTATTTTTTTATTGCCAAGTTCTAATGCTTCTATCTCCTGCCATTCA
>JAGKTT010000003.1 GCA_021153285.1 Bacteroidia bacterium | reverse complement strand
CCACAAGCAGCTCCTCCCTAACCCTTGGGATGAGGTTGAGGCTAAGTACGCTGTAGGTACTGTAGTTGAGGCTAAGATCGCTTCAGTAAACGAGAAGGGCGCTGTTATCGAGCTTGAGGGCGATGTTGACGCATTCTGCTTCAACCGTGAGCTCGTTAAGGAAGATGGCAAGATGCCTGTTTCCGGTGAGACTCTCTCATTCAAGGTTACTGAGCTCAAGAAGAGCGCTAAGAAGGTAACTCTCTCACACGCTAAGACTTATGCTGCAGCTGTAGAGGCTCGCGCTGAGCGCGCTGCTACTGAGGCTGACAACACTAAGAAGGCTGTGAAGAAGATCAACTCAAGCGTAGAGAAGACTACTCTTGGTGACCTCGATGCACTCGCTGCACTTAAGAGCCAGCTCGAGAATAAGTAATCAGATGAATTTCACTCTTAATGTCCTGGGCACGGCTTCGGCCCTGCCCACGACTGAAAGATATCCTAGCGCCCAGGTACTGAATGTACGTGGGCGCTTGTTTATGATTGACTGTGGTGAAGGAGCTCAGATCCAGATGCGTAAGGCTGGCATTTCCTTCCTGAAGATAGAGCATATCTGCCTTTCACATATCCACGGCGACCACATATTCGGACTTTTCGGCCTGCTCTCGACGATGGCGATGCTGGGACGAACGGCTCCGCTCAATATCTATGCTCCCTCCGCTTTCAGTCCCATACTCCAATTCCTTCTTCAACAGTTCGGTGAGGGATTTCTCTATGAAGTCAAGCATATTGTACTGGATATGACAGAACCGGTAATCGTATATGAGAACAGACGAACCGAACTTCTTGCTTTCCCGCTCAATCATAGGGTCGATACTTATGGTTTCATTATCCGTGAAAAGATGCCTCAGCATAATGTTCACAAGGAGGCTATAGCAAAGTACGGACTCAGCATTGCCGAGATAGGAGCATTGAAAAGAGGTGAAGATGTGGTCCGTCCGGAAGGTGTCATCCCAAACTCCGAAGCAGCATATATTCCTTTTGTACCAAGGAGTTATGCATATTGCAGCGATACAGCGCCTTTCCCGGAGCTAACCACGTGGGTCAAAGGGGTGACCGTCTTGTATCACGAGTCTACTTTCCCTGCTGAAATGGAGGAAATGGCTGCAAAGACGTATCATTCCACTACAATGCAGGCCGCTCAGACTGCTCTTGATGCCGGTGTGGGGAAGCTTCTGGTGGGCCATTATTCTTCAAGATTCCCATCAGTGGATTTCTTTCTGGATGAACTTCGTTCGATATTTCCCAATACTGAGCTTGCACACGATATGGATGTTGTGGAAATTTAGTATATTCGCAGAATTGGATTAATTGCTATGAAAAGGACGTTGATCATATTCCTGTCGGTATGCACATTGGCTCTGTCTGCCTCTTTGGCCGATAGCCGGAAGTCTCCGCAGTCTCTATATATTGAAAGGTATGCAGATCTTGCGGTCGATGAAATGTACCGCAGTGGAGTGCCTGCCAGCATCACATTGGCTCAAGGACTTCTGGAGTCGCGTTATGGTCAGTCCGAACTTGCTGTAAAGGCCAATAACCATTTCGGTATCAAATGTCATAACTGGAACGGTGGCCGGATGTATTATGACGATGACAGGAAAGGGGAGTGCTTCCGTAAATATGATTCTCCGGAAGAATCCTTCCGTGATCATTCGGATTTTCTGAGATTCCGCGACAGGTACAGATTTCTTTTCGACCTGGAACATACAGACTACGAAGGCTGGGCTCACGGTCTTAAGAAGGCGGGATATGCTACAGATTCCAAATATCCTCAGAAGCTGATCAGACTGATCGAGGAATATGAACTTTATAAATATGACATTCAGGGTTCTGTCGAGCGAGTTCTTCCTGAATCCCCGGCACATATAGAAACAGTAAAGCCTTTGAGCGACAGACAGAGCGAGACTTTCCATTTCTCCCTTTCCCGTCAGATGTATTCCATCAATGGTGTGCCTTTTGTCTATTCGCTTGATGGTGAGTCATATGCAAGCATTGCGGCGAGATACAATATCTTCCATAAGGAGATTCTCAGATACAATGACCTGAAGGAGGATGTGACTCTTTATCCCGGTACAGTCGTATATCTTCAGAAAAAGAAGAAGCAGGCTGCCAAGGGACTGGATAAACATATAGTCGAGGAGTCCGGTGAGACGTTGGACGATATAGCCCGGAGATATGCTGTAAGACTCAGCAGTCTGCGCCGTATGAACAGATTCCCTGAAGGATATATGCCAAAGGAAGGTGAAGTGATAATTTTAAGAAAATAGATATGACTGTAAGACGTAAGATTCTGCTCGCGGTGCTGGCTGTGGGCGCATTGCTTGCCGGTGCAGCAGGATTTGTGCTGGGCAGATATTATATTGATAATAAGAAACCCAATTTCTCCGATAGATATGTCCTGTATGTCCGTCCTGAAATGACGGTTGCACAGGTGCTGGATTCATTGCAGGCGGGAGCAGGTACAATACGTCCTAAGAGCATCGAAAGAACTTTTGCTAAAATGGAGACAGCTGAAAAGATGAAGCCGGGACGATATGTGGTGGATTCTACCTGTACCAGTATCTATGTGGCACGTATGCTTGTTTTCGGATGGCAGACTCCTCAGAATATGACATTGTCGGGTACCCTTCGCAAGAAGGACAGGATAGCTCAGCGCATCAGTTCTCAGATGATGGTGGACTCAGCTTCGGTGGCTGATGCCCTTAATGATGAGGCATTTCTTGCCGGTTACGGTTTCACGCCGGAGAATGTCTTTGCGCTTATCATTCCTGATACTTATGAAATGTACTGGACAGCCTCGGTGAAGGATATCTTTGACCGTTTCAAGAAAGAATATGATGCTTTCTGGACTTCAGAACGCAAGGAAAAGGCTAAAGTCCAGGGGCTTACTCCGATGCAGGTGTCTGTTATGGCATCGATTGTCAGTGGCGAAACTCTCAAGTCGTTCGAGTATCCGATTATCGCCGGTGTATATCTGAACCGATACAGGAAGGGAATGAAACTCCAGGCCGATCCGACCATCGCATTCTGTTATGACTACACCCTCGACCGCATCTTGAAGAAGCATCTGACAGTGGATTCTCCGTACAATACCTATAAGCACTTAGGCCTTCCTCCGGCACCGATCAATGTGCCTTCAAAGGCCTGTCTTGACGCTGTCCTGAATCCGCAGAAGCACAATTATATCTATTTCTGCGCCAGCCCGGCTTTCGATGGTACCCATAATTTTGCAGTAGGCTACAACGAACATCTTAAGAACGCACGTGCATTCCAGCGTGAACTTACAGCACGCCGCAAGGCCAAAGCTGCAAAATAGTTTTTCGCAGACAGCCTTCAAGCCGATTTCCTGCACCGCTCGGTCAACTTTTGCGTCAAACAGGGTCAAGAGGTCACGAAAACGCAGTTCAAAACCTCAAAATAACTACCGCTCGGTCGAGTTTCACTATAAAGTCGACCGAGCGGTAATTATATCAGTTTGACAACTGGTGCTATATCTTCACCGAATGATAGTGCGGGCCGAAGCGTTCGAAGGCTGCACGGTCAAGCTGCTCGCGATGATCCGGGTGAGCTATGCTGATGAGAAGCTTGGCACGCTCCTGCATAGATTTTCCGTAGAGGTCCACTGCTCCGAACTCCGTCACTACATAGTGTACGTGAGGCCTTGTGGTCACTACTCCACCACCTTCGATAATTACGGGAGCTATCTTGCTGCCTCCTTTGTTGGTGGTAGAAGGCATTGCGATGATGGCCTTGCCCTGAGGTGCAAGTGATGCTCCGTATATGAAATCTACCTGTCCACCGACTCCGGAGTGGAATCGGGTTCCGATAGAATCTGCGCATACCTGACCTGTGAGATCGACCTGAACAGCAGAGTTTATGGCTGTCATCTTAGGGTTCTTTGCTATGATGAAAGGGTCGTTGGTGTATCCCACATCCATCATTGCCACCATAGGGTTGTCGTCGATGAAATCATAAACCTTTTGCGATCCCATAAGGAAGGTAGAGACAAGTTTGCCCTTGTCTGTGACCTTGTTCGATCCGTTGATGATTCCTTTTTCGACGAGCTCAAGTACTCCGTCTGCAAACATTTCAGTATGTACTCCGAGATTCTTATGGCCACCGAGCTGGGCGAGAACAGCATTCGGAATGGCTCCGATACCCATCTGAAGGCAGGCTCCGTCGTCAATAAGTGCAGCACAATGCTTTCCGATGGCGATTTCCACTTCGTTCGGCTCACTGAAATGAGCTGGCTCGAGCGGCTCGTTGCCCTCTACAAAAATGTCGATCATATCCATAGGGATCATTGCCTGGCCCCAGGCGCGAGGAACATTCGGGTTCACCACAGCAATTACAGTCTTTGCACATTCGATCGCTGCCAATGTCGCGTCAACAGATGTTCCGAGGGAAACATATCCGTGCTTGTCCGGTGGACATACCTGAATCATAGCTACGTCACATCTGAGTGCTCCGCAACGATACAGTTTCTGAGTCTCGCTGAGGAATACCGGGATATAGTCTGAATATCCGGCCTGGACGCTCTTGCGGACATTGGCTCCCACGAAGAATGCCTGATGGAAGAAGATTCCGTCAAATTTAGGATCTGTGTATGGAGCAGCTCCTTCTGTGTGCAGGTGATGGATACGGACATCCTGAAGTTCACCTGCTTCGCCTCTTCTGCACAATGCCTCGATCAGGAGGCGTGGGGCGCTTGCAACGCTGCTCAAATGAATGTGGTCGCCTGACTTGACAACCTTAACGGCCTCATCTGCCGATACGAAAGTGATCTCTTTACGCATAATGATGTGATTATCTTGTCAAAGATAGTTATTTTTTCTAGAATTGCTAACTTTGCAGACTGAGATTGTCACGGCTTTACCTTGTCATTCCGGGGAGCGTAGCGACGTGAGAATCTGTTTTTGGCATCCTAACGAAGGATATATAATTGACAATAACAATGCATACAAGAGAAGAAAAACTTCAGGCATTCGGAAGGATTCTGGATGTACTGGATGAATTGAGAGAGAAATGTCCCTGGGATCGGAAGCAGACTAATGAATCGCTTCGTCCGCAGACCATAGAAGAGGTTTATGAATTGAGTGATGCGATTCTCAAAGGCGAGGAGCACGAACTTTCAAAGGAACTGGGTGATGTGCTTCTGCACGTGATCTTCTATGCTAAGATCGGTGAGGAGAAGCGCCATTTCGATATCGTGGATGTGATCAATTTCCTCTGTGATAAGCTGATATATCGTCATCCGCACGTATTCTCAACTGCTGAGGTGGGAAGTGCAGAGGATGTGATCAAGCAGTGGGAAATGCTCAAGACCACCGAGAAAGATGGCAATAAACGTGTCCTTTCTGGAGTTCCGGACGGTCTGCCGCCGCTTCTGAAAGCATACCGTATGCAGGACAAGGCTCGCGGAGTGGGATTCGACTGGGAGAAGAAGGAGCAGGTCTGGGATAAGGTGAAGGAGGAAATGGGAGAGTATCAGGCTGAATTGGATGCAATGGCAGCTGCTCAGACTGAAGAGGAAAAGGCTGCGGCGTATGACCGCGCGGAGGATGAACTTGGAGATTTTCTTTTTGCCACTGTCAATGCTGCAAGACTTTACGGACTTAACCCTGATACCGCTCTGGAACGTACCTGTGCGAAGTTCCGTCGTCGTTTCACCTATCTGGAAGAGCAGACCATCCGCAAGGGACGAAACCTCAAGGATATGACCCTTGCAGAAATGGATGCTATCTGGGACGAAGGAAAAGCTAAGGGACTATGATCTACGATTGGCAGGAGAGGACAGCTATGCTGGTAGGAGAGGAGATGCTTGATCATTTCCGCAACTCGACGGTGGCTGTGATAGGAGTCGGCGGCGTGGGCGGCTACGCTGCAGAGATGATTGTGCGTGCCGGAGTCGGACATCTGATAATTCTCGACAGCGACGACGTGTCGGTGACCAATAAGAACCGTCAGCTTCTGGCCTTGGATTCTACAGTCGGCAGACCTAAGTGCGATGTCCTCGCGGCCAGACTCAAAGACATAAATCCGGAACTCGACCTGATAGTCATAAAGGAATATCTCGAAGCGGATAAGGCCGCTGAGGTGCTTGGAGGCTATAAGATCGATTTTCTTGTAGATGCGATTGATACACTTTCTCCTAAACTCCATCTTATCAAATATTGTATGGACAACAGCATTCCGTTGGTATCATCAATGGGAGCCGGGGCTAAATATGATGCTACCAAGGTGCGTATAGCCGATGTGTCCAAGTCATTCAACTGTCCTCTGGCCTATATTGTCCGCAAACGACTCAGATATATGGGCATAAAGAAGGGATTCAAGGTGGTGTTTTCGGAGGAACTTCCTGACAAGAAGTCCATTGTACCTTGCGAAGACCGCAATAAAAAGTCTCAGGTCGGCACGATTTCTTACATTCCGGCGGTATTTGGATGCGTGTGCGCTCAAGCTGTAGTTCAGGGACTTATAGAAAAATACAGATAATTTATTATCTTTGCGCGATAATTTAAGAGATATGGCAGATAATTCACTTTTGGAGAAGGTTTTAGGCCTTCAGGAGAAATATGAGGCGCTTCAGAATCAGCTTTCTGATCCTGAGGTAATTTCAGATATGAAGAAGTTCGTCCAGCTGAACAAGGAGTATAAGGAACTTACTCCTATCATTGCTGCTGGAAACGAGTTCAAGAAGATACTTGAGAACTACGAGATGGCAAAGGAAATCCTTGCTACAGAGAAGGATGAAGACCTTCGTGAGATGGCTAAGGAGGAGATTGCAGAGATTGAGCCTACTCTTCCTGAATGGGAGGAGAAGATCAAGCTCCTTCTCATACCAGCCGATCCTCAGGATAGCAAGAATGCTATTCTCGAGATCCGTGGCGGTTCAGGTGGAGACGAGGCTGCAATCTTTGCAGGAGACCTTTTCCGTATGTACTCGAAGTTCATCGAGACAAGAGGCTGGAGAATGGAGATTACCAGTCAGGCAGAAGGTGCTGCGGGCGGTTTCAAGGAAATCGTGTGCAAGGTGTCAGGTGAGGGTGTCTATGGTGTCCTGAAATATGAGTCGGGAGTGCATCGTGTACAGCGTGTACCTCAGACCGAGACCCAGGGTCGTGTACATACTTCAGCGGCTTCTGTGGCAGTGCTTCCTGAGGCTGACGAGTTTGATATCGAGCTGAATATGAACGATATCCGCAAGGATACCTTCTGTTCTTCAGGTCCTGGCGGCCAGTCTGTGAACACTACTTATTCTGCAATCCGTCTCACTCATATCCCTACAGGTCTCGTAGTGCAGTGTCAGGATGAGAAGTCTCAGCTCAAGAACTTTGACAAGGCTCTTGCCGAGCTCCGTACCCGTCTCTACAATATGGAGTATGAGAAATATCTCGCAGAGATTTCAGCCAAGAGAAAGACAATGGTAGCCGGAGGTGACCGTTCAGCAAAGATCCGTACATATAACTACCCTCAGTCTCGTGTGACCGATCATCGTATCAACTACACGATGTATAATCTTCCGGTATTTATGGATGGAGCTATCCAGGATGTTATCGACCAGCTCCAGATCGCTGAGAATGCAGAGCGTCTCAAGGCTGCCGAATAATGAAGAAGATACGTAATCCTTATCTGGGACTTCAGTCTCAGGGATATTATTGCTTCGCCTGCTGTCCGGACAATCCGGCTGGACTCAGGATGGAGTTCTACGAAGATGGGGATGATCTGGTCTGCGTCTGGAATTCCAGTGATAATTATCAGGGATGGCTCAAGACTCTTCACGGAGGTATTCAGGCTACTCTTATGGATGAACTTGGCGGCTGGATAGTGAACCGCAAGCTTCAGGTAGCCGGAATGACGACAGATCTGAGGATGAAATACCGTCGTCCGGTTCCTACAGGCGAAGGAGTAACCATAGAGATCAGAGGACGTATAAAGGAGATGAAACGTAATTTCGCCTTTATCGAAGCCGAACTCTCTCACGATGGCAAAGTCTGCTCGATATGCGAAATGACATATTATTGTTTTACAAAAGAAAAGTCAGAAAGCGATTTCTTCTTTACCGGGTGTGAACTTGAAGACTGATAGCCGTAATATATAAAAAGCAGCCGTTGTGGCTGCTTTTTTTGTGCTACTCCTCAATGGGATCCATAAGTGGCTGTACTTCAGTGAAGTAGCTAAGGACATTGTCTGTATATGTCTTTGTTACAGGAAGCGGTGGAATAGCCTCATTGGCCAGGTCCAGAACATAACCCTCGCTCTCCTTTCTCAAAGTGGCTACCTTGTTTATATTGACAATATATTTTCTGTTGCATCGTACAAGTCCGGCTCCTCTGAAACTCTCTTCTACTGTCTTTAGACGGCAGCGCAGCATATATTGCTTTAATTCTGTTTTACTGTCTGTATACCAGACTTTTATGTAATTGTCATCAGACTCGATGTAGTATAGATTATCAGGATTCAGGGATAATTTCAATGCTCCGCTATTGTCGAAAAGTGTGATCTTGCTCTTCTGAGCTTCAGGCTTTGCCGGCTCGTCTGTCACGACATTCTCGAAGGTCATAAGTCTGATAGTATTGTTCTTGTCAATGATGGCGAAGTACATTCCCGAAATCAGGTATGGAATTCCGAGTGCAATCGTTCCATAGAGCATTGCTCTACCGAATATTTCCCAGGCCGTTTCGTCCTGAGGGAGGTGATGACCCATAGTCAGTCCGGTATAGAATCCGCTGATGCTGATGATTTCAAGTATGCACCATATTATGTATTCGCTGTAATTGATCTCGAAAAGATCCTTGATCTTATACATAAGCATCCGGCTGCTTATCAGGATCATAATGGAAACCGCTATAAAGATGATTGTGAGAACGAACATCGAGGAGTCTCCAAGCCCGAACCAGGCTGTGTCAGAAAAAGGTATATATATATTCAGGAACACTACGGCGAACAGAACAGAGAATGTTATCGTTCCGATCAGCTGATATTTTCCTAAGAGATATCCGGGTATTTTATCTGTTAAAAACATTTTTCTTATGATTATATCATACAAATGTATGAATTTTTGCCCCAAATAGCAAAAACTCACCACGAACTACCATCCGTAATGAGGCAATAGAATCTTTAGGGAATAGGCAAAGGAAAAATGTGTTATATTTGTTCTTGCGTAAAATCAATGCATATGATAAAAAGCAGAATTTGTGAAATACTTGGCTTGAAATATCCTGTCTTCCAAGGCGGTATGGCTTGGATTGCGGATGCTTCATTGGCTTCAGCAGTTTCCAATGCCGGCGGATTGGGTATCATAACTTCCATCAATACCGATACTGAAGCAGTTCGCGAACAGATAAGAAAATGTCGTGAACTGACTGATAAGCCTTTCGGAGTCAATATTATGCTCCAGGCTCCGAATGCTGATGAAGTTGCAGCTATGGTAGCGGAGGAAGGCGTGAAGGTCGTCACTACGGGAGCCGGTTCTCCTGTCAAATATATTCAGATGTGGAAGGAGGCGGGGATAAAGGTGATTCCGGTGGTGCCTTCTGTAGCCATTGCTCTAAAGATGCAGGCGGCAGGGGCTGATGCGGTAGTTGCGGAAGGCGCAGAGTCCGGAGGACACGTAGGAGAACTTCATACTATGTCCCTTATACCACAGGTTGTTGATGCCCTTGACATTCCGGTAATTGCGGCTGGTGGAATCTGTGATGGCAGAGGGGCAGCCGCAGCCTTTATGCTGGGAGCGGATGCTGTACAGATAGGAACCCGTTTCCTGGCTGCCCGGGAGTGTAATGTTCATCAGGAATATAAAGATAAGATTCTTAAGGCTACAGATATATCTACGATTGTGACAGGAAAAAGCCTTGGACATCCTGTCCGTTCTCTTAAGACTCCTTTTTCTAAGAAATTGGCAAGGATGGAAGAGGATCCTTCCGTGAATAGGGAGGATATATTGTCATTTGGAAGCGGAGCACTCAGGAAGGCCGTTCAGGAAGGAGATCGTGATGGCAGCTATATGGCTGGGGAATGCGCAGGAATGGTCAAGGAGGTAGAGCCTGCGGCAAGTATTGTCGAAGATATCATTCTGGGAGCGGAAAGAATAATAGAACAGTTCTGCGATACAAAAATCATTAACCAGTAATAATACGAAATGAACAGAAGAGTAGTGGTGACAGGAACGGGTGTGATCACCCCTGTCGGAAATGATGTACTTACATATTGGAATAACCTTCTTGACGGAGTTTGCGGAATAGATTTTATCAGATCAATACCGACTGACGACCTTCCTGTGAAAATTGCGGGAGAAGTGAAGGATTTTAATCCGGCTGATTACGGAATCGAGACATCTTTTGCAAGAAAACAGGATAAATTCAGTGTATATGCGGTGGCAGCTGCCTGGCAGGCAATGAATCAGTCAGGTCTCTCTTCGGCAGCGGATGGCAATATTGACCCTTTCAGACTGGGAGTTTATGTCGGCTCAGGTATCGGAGGATTCTCTACTCAGGTCAGAGAGACTGAAAAGATTCTCAGTGAAGGACCGAAGTGGGTTTCACCTCTTTTTGTCCCAACTATGATTGCCAATATTGCAGCTGGCAATATCGCAATAAGAAACAATGCCTGTGGTCCTTGTCTTCCGGTTTCTACCGCCTGCTCTACATCCACTCACGCTATCGGTGAGGCTTATAGAGCCATCAAGCACGGTTATGCCGATGCGATTATCGCCGGTGGTGCAGAAGCGGTCATCCTTCCTTTAGGAATTGCCGGTTTTGCCAATGCAAAGGCCTTGTCACGTTCGGAGGACCCTAAGTATGCATCCCTTCCTTTCAATAAGAATCGTGGTGGCTTCGTTATGTCTGAGGGTGCGGCTATTCTTGTTCTGGAGGAATACGAACACGCAATAGCTCGCGGGGCGGAGATTCTTGCAGAAGTCTGTGGATATGGCAATACCTGTGATGCTCATCACGTGACTGCTCCACGTCCGGATGGAATCACCCAGGCGGCAGCATTCAGACAGGCTCTTGATGAGGCCGGATACACATCGGATGATGTGCTTTACATCAATGCCCACGGAACAGGCACGGCTCTTAATGATGTGTCGGAGACCCTGGCGTTTAAAAATGCACTCGGAGAAGATGCGTACAAAGCGCATATCAGTTCAATCAAGGGATCTATCGGACATATGCTGGGAGCGGCAGGAGCTGCTGAAGCCGTGGCAACGGTAATGGCTCTCAAGGAAGGAATTGTTCCTCCGACAATAAATCTTGATGAAGTGGATCCGGAATGTGACCTTGATTATACTCCTAATCGTCCGGTGAAGGCAGATCTTACTATAGCGATGTCTGATTCTCTGGGATTCGGAGGCCATAACAGCTGTGTCGTATTCAGAAAATATATCGGATAAGCGGGTGAAAAGAGGAGAGCTGAAAAAATATCTTCCTCATCGCGAGCCTATGCTACTGGTGGATGAAATCGATATAGAGGAGAATGGAATCTGTCACGCCAGGTATAGAATCAAGGAAGATGAATTTTTCTGTCAGGGTCATTTTCCTGACAGCCCTATCGTGCCGGGTGTCATTCTTTGCGAGATTATGGCTCAGAGCTGTGCGCTTCTTGTGAAGGATGAGATCGTAGGGAAGATACCTCTATATACCGGCATTGATAATGTGCGTTTCAGACAGACGGTGAAGCCCGGTGATCTTTGCGAAGTTACTGCAAGGCTTAAAAACAAGAGAGGGCCGCTCTTCTTTTGTCAAGCGGCCCTTTATGTTGATGGCGGTTTGTGTTGCAAGGGAGATCTGACCTTTGCTCTTTTATAATCGTTATTTCCTTTTCCTGTTTGCTTTTCTTGTACTTTTGACAGCCTGGACAGTCATCTCGTCTACAAGTGATTTTCTGGCAGCAATGAAGTCAAGGAATGCAGCAGCAAGAGGGAAAAGTGCTGTAATTGAGAATGACATTTCGTGACGGTTGAGCAGGATGTCTATTCCCAGCCATATCTGGAATCCTATTGCCAGCAGTCCGGCAATCACTCCCACTCTTGCCTGAAGGAAGAATGCCTTGAAGCTGGCAGTCGCTGCGATATGGGCGGTTATCAGCATAATCATCAAAACCAGGTATGGCATTTTTTCAGAATATCTGATAGTTACCTCTGCTCCGTCCGGACCTATGATGGTCGCGAATATGTAGAAGAACATAGAAAAGATGAGTGCGGTCGCGATGCCGAAGTATAATGTCTGGATTCTTTGCCACATAATTGTCAATATTGTGATTATCTAACAAAAATAGGAATTTTCGACAGAAAAAACTATATTTGGCAAAATAATGGCACAATTCCTCAATCGTGACATTTGAGAAAACAATATTGATTTAGGAGGAGGGTAGCGTGAATATATTCTCATATTCATAAGATGCCTTTCGAAATCGTGACATTTGAGAAAACAATATTGATTTAGGAGGAGGGTAGCGTGAATATATTCTCATATTCATAAGATGCCTTTCGAAATCGTGACATTTGAGGAAAAAATAGTATTGAAAGATAATTTTAGAGAATATGAGAATCGCAGAATCAGAACTGATAATCAATGGGGACGGATCGGTGTTTCATCTTCACCTTCGTCCTGAGGAACTTGCCGACAATGTAATTCTTGTCGGAGATCCAGGCCGCGTAGATATGATTGCGGAATATTTCGAGGAAAAGGAATTCAGACATTCCTCACGTGAATTTGTGTCTGTGACTGGAAAATATAAGGGAGTAAGGATAACAGCTCTTTCTACAGGTATAGGTACGGACAATATCGATATTGTTATGAATGAGCTTGACGCCCTCGCAAATGTAGATTTCGAGACACGTGAAGTGAAGCCGGAGCATCGTACGCTCAATATCATCCGTATCGGCACATCAGGCGCCATTCAGCCGGAGATACCTCTCGGAGCCTTCGTCTTCTCTCATATTTCAGTGGGCTGTGATGGCCTCCTGAACTGGTATGCGGACCGTGACAGGATTGCTCTTCTGGATATCGAGGAGGCCTTCAAGAAACATACAGGATGGAACAGGCACCTTCCGGATCCTTATTTCGTAAAGGCGGGTGAGAAGATGTCGGAGCTTTTCAGAGAGTGTACAGTTCCCGGAATGACCATTGCAGCTTCCGGATTCTATGGTCCTCAGGGTCGAGTCATCAGGATGCCTCTTGCAATGCCGGATATGCTCGATACATTCGAGTCGTTCCGTTTCAATGACCTTAAAGTCACAAACTTTGAGATGGAAGGATCAGCGATCGCCGGAATTGCGGCGCATCTGGGACACAATGCCGGAACAGTCTGCTGCATCATTGCACACCGACATCATAAGGCAAGCAATCCTGACTACAAGCCACAGGTCAGAAAACTTGTGGAACTTGTACTTGATAAACTTGCAGAATAAGTCTCAGAATAACAACAGAGGGTGACTAAGTCAGTCACCCTCTGTTGTTATTCTATCAATGCTGGTTTCCGTAGAGTTCCTTTCTGGACTGAGGACCTGCCCCTTTAAATACGTCAGGGTCATCGATCCAAGCTTCCACGATTCGCATCTTCTTCTGCATTACATTGGTTTCCAGGAACTTGATCTGAAGGTCAAGAGTAGTGCCCATTGATTCCGCGATCTCGTGACCATAGTCGACAAAGTGGAACATATTGTAGTTCAGACCATATTTCTTGAATCTGTCCACGAGCTTTCCACCTCCGAAGAATCCGAGATTGAACAGCTTGATCTGATTGTAAGGAACGAGCTTGTCTGAAGTGCCGTGAAGCATAAAGGTAGGACAAGGCTCGTTCTTGAAGTCCACTTTGCCTTCTCTTGAGAGTATCGCTCCCGAGAAAGACATCACTCCGGCGTAATTGAATCCTGCAGGGAGCACTGATGCCCAGGCTGTATTGTTTGCGATTTCATATTCAGCCTGCATTACAGTAATGGCTCCTGCTGAAGAACCGCTGATCACGATATTGTCAGGTCTTACGCCGAACTGGTCGGCATTGTCAAGGATGAAGTTTGTCGCGCTGAAAAGGTCTTCTACTGCCATATGGATGGCCTTGTCCAGAACATTCACCTGCGCTACTCCCACTTTATTCGAGCCTTTAAGCCCCAGGCGATAGTCGATAGAAATGACTCTATAACCGTTTTCGGTCATCTGTCTGAACCATTTATGGTAATCAGCATCATCTCTGGTTCCTCCGATGAATCCGCCACCGAACATAAATATCACTGTCGGTTTCTCCAGCCCGAATGCAGTGGTATTGCTTCCGGATGCAGGGTTGTAAACATCCATAAAAAGGTCGCAGGTGTCTCTCTGTACGAAAAGGTATGTTCCGTCAGGTGTTATGCTGTGCTCCTGGGCCAGCATATCTTCGCTTGTGATTCCAGCCATTGTTATTGCTGCAATGATCAATAGTTTCTTTATCATAATCAATTGTGTTATTCAGTATCTCCGCTAATCAGCCTCTCGGACGGGATAAGTCTTCTGATAGCCTTATACCGTCTGAAGAATCGGAAGGCGATGACTCTGACCACTGTGTAGCAAGGAATTGCGATAATCATTGACAGAGGACCTCCCATATGTCCTACGATGAGAAGGACAATGAAGATTTCCAGAGGCTTGGATTTAATACTTGTAGAATATATTAGAGGCTGGTAGAGGAAGTTGTCTACCAGCTGAGTGAAGCAGAATATGGCTATCAGGATGACTGTGAACATCCAGAAACTTACATCCAGACCTAAAGGTGTAATGCTGCTGTATTTCAGGATAAGGCATAATAACGTGCCGAGGACTCCTCCCATAAGCGGACCGACATAAGGAATTATGTTCAGGATACCTGTCAGGAATGCGATTCCTATAGCCGCGTTAAAGCCCATTCTGGCTATGAGGAGCAGTCCGAGGAAGTTCAGGAGAGCTACTCCGCAGACCTCTATCATCACTCCGATGAAATAGCGTGAAAGCAGATGACCTATGTCAGCAATAGCCTTTTCTGTATTCTTTTCGTGCTTGTCGGGAACAAGAGCGCAGACAATCTCGGTAAAAAGTCCGTCATCCTTGATGAAGAAGAAACCTATGAAGATCACCGAGAATAAGCCTATGCCGAGGCTTGTCAGGAAGGATGTGGCAGAGCCTATCATCGAGGAAATGGCTGATGCGTCGAACAGTTTCTGAAGTTCCTGACCCAGAAGCATCTCGATCCGGAATTCATTGCCCAGCTGCGGGAATGTGCTTTTTAGAAAATCGTTCAGATGTGAAAGGGGGACAGCTATCTGTCCGGCTGCATTCTCTATGTTACCAAAGGATATGCCTTTAAGGATTCCGCTTACGATAGGTATGATCAGAGTCAGGATCGTCAGAATGATTGTAATGACAAGAGTCAGAGAGAATGCGGCAAGGAACCAGTCAGGTGCTTTCTTTCCCTTGATCCTAATCTTTTGCAGTCCTCCCATCACCGGCTTGGCAATGAGCGAGACCACTACTGCTGCCAGGATATATATGATGACGCTTCTGAAATACCAGCAGAGTGCGCCGATGATTCCTATTCCTGCCGCAGCAATGATATATTTGGCCAGCTTGTCCGTGTATCTTTCACTCTGTTCCATATCTGTATTCTTTGTCACAAAGTTATGCTTTTATTCTGAATAGGTTACCACTGCTGCGGAAATTTCTTCCGGTTTCTCAGCCAGGAGCCAAGGATCATAAGCCCTGAGTTCTTCTCTGGTCCGGAATCCCCAGGTGACGCCGATTGTCTTTATGCCTGCGTTGATTCCAGTCTGCATATCTACGTCAGAGTCACCGCAATATATTACTTCTTCCGCTTTGATTCCAGGAATGTCTGACATTATTTCATTTATGATTTCTGGATCTGGTTTGATGGGCTTGTTGTCCCTTTGTCCCAGAATCCTGATAAAACCGTACCTGCTCAGAAGTTTTTTTACAAGTATTTCAGTTCCTTCCTGATATTTGTTCGATGCAATGGCAAATGTGATGCCTTCCTTTGCAAGAATATCCAGCATTTCTATGATTCCTGTGTACGGCTCTGTCTTGTCGCAGATATGGGAATTATAATAAGGGACGAAATGGCTTTTCATTTCTAAAACACTTTCATCACTACGGCTTTCCGGAGGCAGGGCACCGCGGAAAAGATTGTATATTCCACGCCCTACCAGCATATTGTACTCTGTCAGATCCCTTTCCGGATGTCCGCACATTCTCAGAGCGTAGTTGCAGGCATCAGCTATATCCTCCCGGGTGTCCAGCAGTGTACCGTCCAGATCAAAAATTATAAGTTTTATCATTTTTTGCAGTATATTATGCTGTTGTGCTGTGTAATGGCACAATGTGCCTTTATCTTTGCATCAACAAAACGGATGAACCCTTAAAACTAAAGGATATGAATACAGATAACACTCTCTCTTTCATCAGTTCGATGATCTCTTCTGAAACATCTTACAGGACTCTCGTGGATATGATAGATGATATGGGGCTGGAAATGATGGATTTCAATATCGCCTAACGCCACTCCACGACGGTGTTTTCCTTGTCTTCGGACAGACTCACGCGGATTCTGGTATATTTCAGGCCATTCTTTCCCGATAGCATCCTGCCGGTAATGATGTGCTCTGATACAGGATCTTCTATGTATCTCTGTATTGCCCTCTTGAGCGGTCTGGCTCCGTAGCTCGGATCGTATCCCGAGTCTGCTGTCAGACGTTTGGCAGCGGAGGTTACAGTGAGTTCGAAGCCTGCATCCTTCACGCGCTGCTTGAGTCCTTTCAGTTCGATGTCGATGATCTTCTCTATATTTTCCTTTGTGAGAGAATTGAAGAAGATCTGCTCGTCCACCCTGTTGATGAATTCAGGCGGGAATGCCTTTTTGACGGCCTTTTCCAGAACAGCCTTCCTATTGCCCTGAACATTTCTTCCGGAAGTGCTGAAGCCCACTCCACTGCCGTATTCGTCAAGTTCACGGCTGCCGACGTTGGATGTCATTATCACAATTGTGTTTCTGAAACTTACGGTTCTTCCTGTGCTGTCGGTCAGACGGCCTTCGTCCATAACCTGCAGCAGTACATTGAATACATCAGGATGTGCCTTCTCGATTTCGTCGAGAAGAACCACGCAGTAAGGTTTCCTTCTGACACGCTCGCTCAGCTGTCCACCTTCTTCGAATCCGACATACCCCGGAGGAGCTCCGATGAGTCTGGAGACATTGAATTTCTCCATATATTCGCTCATATCCAGACGAATGATATTGTCCTCAGAGTCAAAGAGATACTCGGCCAATGCCTTGGCGAGCTGAGTCTTGCCCACTCCTGTAGGACCGAAGAACAGAAATGTGCCGATCGGTTTACCGGGATCCTTGATTCCAGCACGGTTTCTCTGAATGGCGCGGACGACCTTGTCGATTGCCTCATCCTGTCCGATGATGCGACCCTGAAGCTTGGCCTTCATCTTCATAAGCTTGTTTCCCTCACCTTCAGCAATCCTTCCTGACGGTATTCCGGTCATCTTGGATATGATTGAAGCTACATCTTCGGCGCTTACATACCCTGTCCTTTTCGGATTCTTCAGCCTTACCATCGAACCGGCCTCGTCCATCGCATCGATTGCCTTGTCTGGGAGGCAGCGGTCTGTGATGTAGCGGTCCGACATCCTTACGCAGGCTTCGATCGCCTCGTCAGTATATATCACATTGTGGTGCTTCTCGTAATTGGTCTTTAGTCTGTCGAGGATCGATATAGACTGAGGGATATCCGTATGCTCCACGATGATCTTCTGGAATCTTCTGTCGAGAGCTCCGTCCTTTTCCACGATTTTCCTGAATTCGTCCAGGGTGGTGGCGCCGATACATTGGATGTCACCTCGCGCCAGAGCCGGCTTGAGCATATTTGCAGCATCCAGACTGCCGGATGCTCCTCCTGCTCCCACGATAGTGTGGAATTCATCTATGAACAATATCACATCAGGACTCTGAGCGACCTCATTGATGATTGATTTGAGTCTCTTTTCGAAATCTCCGCGATATTTGGTACCGGCTACTATTGAACCTAAATCCAAGGATATCAGCCTCTTGTCTGCAAGTACGGGTGGTATGTCCCCTGTTACGATCTTAATGGCAATACCTTCCACGATAGCTGATTTGCCGACTCCCGGATCGCCGACCAGCATCGGGTTGTTCTTTCTGCGACGTCCGAGAATCTGTATCACTCTCTGTATTTCATCTTCCCTTCCTACAAGTGGGTCCAGCTTCCCTTCGCGGGCAGCCTTGGTTATGTCGTATCCGAATTCTTCAAGAGGCGGGATCTGAGGCTCATCCTTTTTTTCTTCTGCGGAAACGGCACGGATCCGTATATGAGGGACATCTTCCGTATTATCTGCCGCATTTTCTTCCTGTTGGACGGCTGTGTCTTTGTCCAGCAGCTCGTTTCGGTCCAGATATTTGTAGATGTGCATATAGTCGACTCCCAGATCGTGCAGATAAGTGCTTCCGTATGAGCTTCCGGACTTGCACAGGGCCAGCAGAAGATGCTGGGACGACGCTTGTGCGCTGCGAAGTTTAGTGGCTTCCAATATCGTGAAACTCAATACGTTCTGCGTACCTCTGGAGAATGAGATCTTGTCGATGTCAGAGTAGGGGATATGTTCATTGGTGAATATCTTCTCGTCTATGAACTGTTTCATCTCGTCGATATCGATCATCGCGCCTCTGAGAGCATCCACAGCGGTGTTTTCCCTATGACGTATGATTCCAAGAAAGAGATGGTCCGGTGCAATTCCGTAACTGCCGGTCCTCATTGCCTCTTCCCTGGAGAAATTTATTATCGAGCTGAGCTCGTCCGATATGCTGATTTCCATAAATTATATTCTTAATTGATTGCACAAATTTACTAAATTTTTCGTAACTTTGCCAAGATGTATAATCGAGCATAAAAAAGTTAAGAAAATATATGGAAAATGAGGTAAAGACTGGCAGGATTGAACAGGTCAATATCGATCAGCAGATGAGGAGCGCGTATATCGACTACTCGATGTCTGTGATCGTGTCCCGAGCTCTTCCTGATGTGCGCGACGGTATGAAGCCGGTTCACAGAAGGGTGCTGTTCGGAATGGAAGGCCTGGGACTTACATATTCCAGCCAGACAAAGAAATCAGCCAGAATCGTCGGTGAGGTTCTCGGTAAGTACCACCCGCACGGCGATTCCAGCGTATATGACGCAATGGCACGTATGGCTCAGGACTGGAGCTTGAGGTATCCTCTCGTCTTCGGACAGGGTAACTTCGGTTCTATGGACGGCGACCCTGTGGCTGCGATGCGTTATACTGAGGCAAAGCTCTCGAAACTTTCGGATGAGGTTCTCGCTGACCTTGACAAGGATACAGTAGATTTTCAGAATAACTTCGATGACTCCCTCCAGGAGCCTACCGTTCTTCCTACGAAGCTTCCGCTTCTGCTGCTGAACGGTGCATCGGGTATTGCAGTCGGAATGGCCACAAATATGGCTCCGCACAATCTTACAGAGTGCTGTGACGCCATCTGCGCATATATCGACAACCCTGAAATCACCATTGAGGAACTGATGCATCATATCAAGGGTCCTGATTTCCCTACTGGAGGTATCATCCAGGGACGCCAGGGTATCAAGGATGCATTCGAGACCGGTCGTGGACGTATAGTGATCCGCTCCAAGACTGAGATTGAGGTCAATGAATCCGGTCGTGAGACTATTGTGGTGACAGAGATTCCTTATATGGTGAACAAGCGCGAGATGATCGAAAAGATAGCCGAGCTTGTGGAAACCAAGAAGGTGGATGGAATCGCATATATCAATGACGAGACCACTATGAAGGGTGTCCGCGTCGTGATCAGACTCAAGAAGGATGCCAATGCGAATGTAGTGCTCAATATGCTCTACAAGTATTCTCCGCTTCAGTCCAGCTTCTCTGTGAACAATGTGGCCCTCGTGAACGGTCGTCCGCGTACTCTGAATCTCAAGCAGCTCATCAAATATTTCGTAAGACACAGGCACGATGTGATTCTGAGAAGAACAAGATTCGATCTCGAGAAAGCGCGCAAGAGGGCTCATATCCTCGAGGGACTTCTCAAGGCTCTGGATGTTATCGATCAGATAATCAATATCATAAGATCTTCCAAGAGTGTCGAGGAAGCAAAGAACGAGCTGATGGCTACATTCGGATTTACCGATGTTCAGGCTACAGCAATCGTGGAAATGCGTCTGCGTCAGCTTACAGGACTCGAAAGAGAGAAGTTGCAGAACGAATACGATGAACTTATGAAATTCATCCGTTACTGCGAGGATGTGCTTGCTGACGAGAAGCTTCAGATGGGCATCATCAAGGATGAGACTCTGGAAATGAAGGAGAAGTACGGTGATGCAAGAAGAACTGAAATAGCTCTTTCTGCTGAGGAATTCAACCCTGAGGACTTCTATGCAGACGAGGATGTGGTCATCACCATCTCTCATCTCGGATATATCAAGAGAACTTCTCTTACCGAGTACCGTCTCCAGAACAGAGGTGGTGTCGGAATGAAGGGAAGCGCTACTCGTGACGAGGATTTCATAGAGCATATCTATGTCGCAAATATGCATAGCACAATGCTCCTCTTCACTCAGAACGGACGTTGCTATTGGCTTAAGGTTTATGAGATTCCGGAAGGATCGCGCGCTTCGAAGGGCCGTGCCATCCAGAACGTAATCAATATCGAAGCTGATGACAAGATCAAGACATACCTTAATGTGAAGAACCTCAAGGACGAGGACTATATCAATAACAATTACATAGTACTCGGAACCAAGAGGGGAATCATCAAGAAGACATCTCTCGAGGCATATTCACGTCCTCGTGCGAACGGAGTCATTGCCATTACGGTCCGTGAGGGTGATGAGCTTCTCGATGCAATTATGACCAACGGACAGAGCGAGATTCTGCTTGCAGGACGTCACGGACGTTGCTGCCGCTTCGATGAAAGCGATGCAAGAGCTCTGGGAAGAACTGCATCCGGAGTCCGTGGCATAAATATTGAGGACGATGATGAGGTAATAGGAATGATAGCATATGATCCGACCGCTGAAGACGCTCAGGCACACAGCCTGCTTGTTGTCAGCGAGAATGGTTATGGAAAGCGTTCCGACTTCGAAGAGTACCGTAAGACCAGCCGAGGTGGAAAAGGTGTCAAGACATTGAATATCACAGATAAGACCGGTGAATTGGTGGCAATGAAGAATGTTACCGATGAGAATGACCTTATGATCATCAACCGTTCGGGAATCACTATCAGAATGGCAGTTTCAGACATCAAGGTGGCGGGACGTGCGACACAGGGTGTCCGTCTTATCAATATCAAGGAAGGGGATTCCATCGCAGCTATTTCAGCAGTGAACAAGAGCGAGGAAGATACTCCTGAACAGCCTGCAGAACAGGTTTCAGACCAGAATAACGAATAATCACTTAATATAACTGACATTATGAAAAGAATTTTGATCGCATTGGCAGTTCTCCTTTCAGTACAGGTAGCTGATGCACAGACAAAGTCGCCAGAGGCAGCCAGAAAGGCTGTGGAAAGTGCCGAGGCCGCATCGAAGGATGCTAAGAAGGCAACAAAGGTTGCTACTTGGATGAAGCTCGCATCGTCTTATATGGATGCGTACAATGCACCTGCAGGAAGTGTATGGCTTGGAGCATCCAAGGCAGAGCTTCAGCTTATTATGGGTAACGACAAGCCTATCTCGACTGAGGCTGTAGTTCTCGGTGGAGATGAACTCATCAAGGAAACTTATTCAAACAAGGAGTTCTACTTCAGCCCTGCGGGTCAGCTTGTTCTTATCAATGTGACTCAGCCGGTGGTAGAAGATGCTCTTGGTGGAGCTCTCGAGGCATACAAGAAGGCTTATGAAGTGGATGTAAAGCAGTCTAAGACAAAGGATATCGTAACAGGACTTTCGATTGTCGCTCAGAAGTATCTTGACGAGGGAATGAACAGCTACACCTTCGGTGACCTTGTAAAGGCTAGCCAGCTCTTTGAGAAGGCTGTAGAGACTTCTGCTACTGCACCTCTTTCAAAGGTGGACACTACAGCTCTTTACAATGCAGGTTATACTGCTTGGGCCGTTAAGGACTATGAGAGAGCGAAGAACTTCTTCGAGAAGTGCCTTGCAGCAGAATATTACTATGAGGGTGGTGAGGTCTATGCTAAGCTCGGTGATGTTTATACAAACCTTGGTGATGCCAAGAAGGGAGCAGAGATTCTCGAGCAGGGATTCGTGAAGTTCCCTCAGAGCCAGAGCATCCTTATCGGACTCATCAACTATTATATGACAAGCGGTGAGAATGCTGACCGTCTCTTTGTCCTCATCGATGAGGCTAAGAAGAACGAGCCGAACAATGCTTCTCTTTACTATGTCGAGGGTAACATCTATAAGGAGCTCAAGAACTATGACAAGGCTATCGAGTCATATATGCAGTGTGCTGAGATCAATCCTGAGTACGAATTCGGTTTCATCGGAGCAGGTATCCTTTATTATGAGAGAGCTGTAGAACTTTCTGAGCAGGCTTCAAACGAGTTTGATGACGCTAAGTACAATGCTCTCGTAGAGCAGTTCGAGAAGGCTCTTCTTGACGCACTTGAGCCGTTTGAGAAAGCTTACGCTGTGACTAAGGATAATAATCTTAAGGTAAGCATCGCTGAGTACCTCAAGAATATCTACTACCGCAATATCTCAAAGGGAGCAGAGTATGAGGCAGCTTATAACAAATACAATGAAGTTGTGAAGACTGGTCAGCCAAGCTAATTCGGCAGATACGGATCTTAATAAGAAAAGGGGAGACGGTTCAGACCGTTTCCCCTTTTTCAAATGCCTTTACTATCTTCGCTACCAGATGGTGTCGGACTATGTCTTCGTTCTTGAAGAATATTGTCTTTATACCTTTGATATCTTTCGTTAGTTCTATACCTCTGAGCAGTCCTGAATCTTTCTTGTTCGGCAGGTCGATCTGACTTGCGTCACCTGTCACTATGAATTTTGCATCACATCCCATTCTGGTAAGGAACATCTTCAGCTGGCCGAGATTGGTGTTCTGTGCCTCGTCAAGGATCACGCAGGCCCTGTCCAGGGTGCGTCCTCGCATATAGGCCAACGGGGCAATCTGTATCGTACCTTCCGCCATAAATTCCTGCAGTCTTTTGGCAGGAATCATATCTCCTAACGCATCATAAAGGGGCTGTAGATATGGGTCGAGCTTGTCTTTAAGGTCGCCGGGAAGGAATCCGAGTCTTTCACCCGCCTCTACAGCCGGCCTGGTGAGGATTATCCTCTTTATCTCTCTGTTTTTCAATGCTCTGACAGCAAGTGCTATGGCTATGTAAGTCTTACCTGTACCGGCAGGACCTACAGCAAATATAAGGTCGTTCTCGAAATATGACTTCACCATTTCTTCCTGAGTCCGGTTGCGGGCCTTGATCGGCTTTCCGTCGTTACCGTGAACGATAACGGAAGTACCGCAGAGCTTGAATCTGTCTGGTGAAATCTCTCCGTCAAACATATCCTCCACATCATATGGGGTGATGTTCATTTTGTGATGCCTTCTTTCGATCAGCATCTTCACCTTTGTTTCGAACTCCTCGATATCTGTCTCCTTTCCTTCCAACATTATCTCGTTTCCTCTTGCAACTACCTTGAGCTCGGGGAAGTAACTGCATAATGCTTCAAGGTTCTTGTTTGCGGCACCGTAAATTTCCAGCGGGTCTATCGCTTCAAGTCTGATGTTCTTTCTTGCCATTTATTCTGTTTCTTTTCTTACTCTTTCGTATGTTGATATCATTTTGTCATAGTCATAGCTATTCTGCCAAAGCGCTTTCTTGCCGATGTATTCAGCTACTGGGATGACTGTGTAACATCCGTTGAACCCTCCCGGTCTAGAGCACCATAGATAATCCAGCTCCATCGGCATTGCAGTAAGGTCGCCGTTGCATTGACGGATGATCCTTATTGTGACCATAAGCTCAAGCTGTGTGTTGGCCGCGCTCATATTTGAGACAGCGTTTCCCAATGAATATGCCACAGGAATGTTCCCGACCATACCTATGTCCTGCACTACGTGCGGATGTGCTCCGATTATAAAATCGGCTCCTTGTCCGGCCAGCCATTGTGCTGTCTTCTCTTGTACCTTGGAGTGCCTTAACTCATATTCTGTGCCCCAATGAGGCAGGGCTATGATGTAGTCTGCGCCTTTCTTTCTGGCTGCTGCAAATGCGTCTGCCGTCTTTTCCTTCTCTCCTATATAATTGGTCCTGGGCCATTCAGCGCCAGCTCCCTGATTTGTTCCGTATGTGAGATTGATCAGTGCCAGGCTTATGCCCTTTACTCTGATTATCAGCGGATTGTTATCTTCCAGTTCGTCCTTGTTTCCGGCAAGGCCTGTGAATCTTATGCCTTTCTCTTTCTGCAGCCTGCGGTATATTTCCATTGTCCTTTCAGCCCCCTTTGCCCCTTTGTCGAAAATATGGTTGTTAGCTGCAAGGAAAATATCGAATCCACAATCTGTAAGGTATGTGGCGAGTGTGTCAGGAGCAGAGAAGCAGGGGTATCCGGTGTAAGGCTCTCCTGCCAGAGTGAATTCCATATTCGCCACTGCCAGATCCGCTTCCTTGATCTTGTCTTCCAGCAGATGGAAGTATGAACTGAAATCATATTCCGAGTCCGTCTTGCAGGCGTTGGAAATCTGTGCGCTGTGCATCATTATGTCACCGAAGAAGCGTATTGTCAATGTGTCCTGGCTGAAAAGCGGCTTGATGTATTTCAGGGATGATTCCCAGCGCTCAGGCATAATCAATTCCTGTGCTCTTGCTGTGTAGCTCCAAGAAGAACATAGAATAAATGTCGCCGTTGTCAGTCTCAGTATATATGACTTTATGATTCTCAATGCAAAACAATACTTTGGGTTTACAAATATATCAAGAATTATTTTGTCTCAGTGCATTAAATCGTTAAATTTGCACGAATGTGCTATTTTCAAACGATATGAGAAAGTCTGTGATATTGCTTATGCTTGCGGCTGTCCTGACAGTGACAGGATGTGATTTTTTTCGTGTTATGGCGGGAAGGCCGACAAGCAAGGATATAGATGCGAAGAGGATTCAGATAATGAAGGCGGAAGAGGCTGCGCTCCAGGCCCGTCTTGACTCCATAAGGAGAGTGGAGGAAAAGATTGTTTCTGACTCGCTCTCTGCACTTGATTCTCTCACTGCCCGTGGAGTGGTGATGTCTGATGTTTCCAGACTTGGAGGACTGGTTGAAGAGAATAATAGAGCCCGTTACTGCATTATGATCGGTGCCTTCCGTGATAAGGATAATGCCCGGAAGCTCGCCTCTAAGGCTGAGGGTGCTGGTTTTTCTGCGGAACTTATGGAATGCAGAAGTGGTATGATTGCTGTAGGTGTATGCCCTTCTGACAGAATTGCTCAGACCTTCGAAGATTTCAAGCGACTCGGGCAGGAGGCTTTCTGTCCCAAGGATTCGTGGATCTTATTGAATGAATAAATTTATGATTTATAAGAAATTGATGGCGGCATTTATGATGCTGTCGATGACTTTTGCTGCGTCAGCGCAGTTCAGACAGGGGGCTTCATATGAAGATCTTTATGATGGGGAGACGGTCTCGGTCATAAAGGCTCACGTACGTGAACTATCGGCAGCTCATCTTGAGGGCAGGAAAGCCGGCTCCGAAGGCGAAAAGTATGCAGCCGAATATGTTGCGCAGGTGATGAAGGACTACGGTGTGGATGTTCTCTCGCCTGCAGGAGGTGAGACCTTCGGTATCAGGACGGCCAATGGAGATACATTGACTTCACGTAATGTTGTCGGTTATGTACAAGGATATGACAAGAATCTTCGCGATCATTATATTGTCGTAGGAGCAAGATTGGACAATAAAGGTACTATGACAATGACCGTTGATGGCAAGCCGGTGGAAAAGATTTTCTATGGAGCAAACGGCAATGCTTCGGGGCTTGCCATTATGCTGGAACTTGCGAGAATGGTTCATACGAACTCCATTATGTTCAGACGTTCGGTTCTGTTCGTTGCATTCGGAGCTTCGATGGAGACTTTCGCGGGTTCGTGGTATTTCCTGAACAGGTCTTTCAAGGATGCAGCCAATATCGATGCAATGGTTAATCTGGATATGTTGGGAATGGGAAGTGAAGGATTTTATGCTTATACAGCCTCCAATGCCGATCTCGATGCCTTGCTGCGGACCCTGACCGGGGAACTTCAGCCGATACTCCCTGAAATAACTACGGCCGAGATATATCCGTCTGACCATAGAGCATTCTATGACAAGGAGATACCTGCCATACATCTTACCACAGGAAGATATTATGAGCATAATACGGAAAGAGATACCCAGTCCATTCTCGACTATGAAAATATGGAGAGGGAACTGGAGTATATATATAATTGTGTCCTTGCCTTGGCCAATGCCAAGGATGGATTCTCCTTCAGACCTACGGAAACTCCGACAAGAGAGAAATCTAATGATGATGTGGTCGCCTATAATGATTGTGACCAGAAGCCTATGTTCCTGAACAGTACTGATCCTCGTGCTTTTCTGGAGAAGTGGGTCTATCAGTATATCAAATACCCGGAAGAAGCTCTTATGGAAGGAATTCAAGGAAGGGTTATGGTAGACTTCATTGTCGAAAAGGATGGCAAGGTGACTGATGTCAGAGTAGTCAAAGGAGTCTCTCCGTCGCTGGACGCGGAAGCTGTCAAGGTAGTCAGCGCTTCACCTAAGTGGAAGCCGGGCAGAAGAGCGGGCGACAAAGTACGTGTCTCAATGACAATACCTGTGGAATTCCGCCTGGAAAAGAAAGGCGGCAGATCTACTTTTGGCATAAAGAAATGATGATACAATTTCTCATTCGAGCGAATTAATATGTCATTTCGAGCGAAGTAGAGAAATCTTTTTTTACATTTGTAAGATATTTATACAGACCTATGGACTATAATTTTAAGGAAATCGAACGTAAGTGGCAGGCCTATTGGGCTGCCAACCACACATTCAAGGCAGAAATTGATAATTCAAAGCCTAAATATTATGTCCTCGATATGTTCCCATATCCGTCAGGAGCAGGACTTCACGTAGGACATCCGCTCGGATACATCGCGAGCGATATCTATAGCCGTTACAAGAGACTTTGCGGCTTCAATGTGCTTCATCCGATGGGATATGATGCATTCGGTCTTCCCGCAGAACAGTATGCTATCCAGACAGGACAGCATCCTGCTGTGACTACCGAAAAGAACATAGCCCGATATCGTGAGCAGATGGACAGAATCGGATTCTCATACGATTGGTCACGTGAGGTGCGTACTTGTGATCCCGGTTATTATAAGTGGACTCAGTGGGCTTTCCTTAAGATGTTTGGAAGCTGGTATGACAATGTGCAGCAGAAGGCCCGTCCGATATCGGAACTCGAGGCTGCTTTCTCTGAGGGCGGCAGTGCAGCGGTTGATGCTGCCTGTGGTGATGTGGAGGCTTTCACAGCCGAGCAGTGGAGTGCATTCGATGAGAAGCAGAAAGCAGCTGTCCTGATGCAGTATCGAATTGCATATCAGGGAGAAACAGCGGTGAACTGGTGCCCTGCGCTCGGTACTGTACTCGCTAATGATGAGGTGAAGGAAGGATACTCTGTCCGTGGAGGTCACCCGGTCGAGCAGAAGAAGATGACTCAGTGGCAGCTTCGCGTATCTGCATATGCCGGCCGTCTCCTTGAGGATCTCGAGGATCTTGACTGGACTGATTCGCTCAAGGATATGCAGCGTAACTGGATAGGAAAGAGCCAGGGTGCGGAGATGAATTTCAAGGTATCCAACGGTACCGAAGAATATGATATGACCATCTTCACTACCCGTGCCGATACAGTCTTCGGTGTTACATTTATGGTTCTTGCTCCGGAGAGCGAGTGGGTGGAGAAACTGACCACAGCAGAGCAGAAGGAAGCTGTCGAAGAATATCTTGCAATGGCCAAGAAGAAGACAGAGCGTGAGAGAATGATGGAGGCTAGAAAAGTGACTGGAGTCTTCTCCGGATCATATGCGACCAATCCTCTCACAGGAAGCAAGGTGCCGGTGTGGATCGGTGAATATGTCCTTGCGGGTTATGGTACAGGTGCCATTATGGCTGTTCCTGCACACGATAGCCGTGACTATGCCTTTGCCAAGACATTCAACCTTCCTATCATTCCTCTTATCGAGGGCTGCGACGTGAGCGAGTCAAGCTTTGACGCAAAGGAAGGAATAATGTGTAACTCCGGTTTCCTTGACGGGATGACTGTGAAGGAGGCTATTCCAGCAGCTATTGACTACGTGGAGAAGCACGGAATAGGTCACAGAAAGATCAATTACCGTCTACGTGACGCTATATTTTCACGTCAGAGATATTGGGGAGAACCGTTCCCGATGTACTTCAAGGATGGCATAGCTACTCCTATGACTCTCGAGGATCTTCCGCTTCAGCTTCCTGAGGTGGATAAGTATCTGCCTACCGAGTCTGGCGAACCACCTCTGGGACGTGCTGCCGACTGGACATATGAGGGATACCCTGTCGAGCTCAGCACAATGCCGGGATTTGCCGGCAGCAGCGCATACTATCTCAGATATATGGATCCGCATAATGACGAGGCTCTCGTAAGCCGTGAGGCAGATGAATACTGGAGGGATGTTGACCTTTATATCGGTGGTACAGAGCACGCTACAGGTCATCTTATATACTCGCGCTTCTGGAACAAGTTCCTCTTTGACCTGGGATATGTATGTGAGAAGGAACCTTTCAGGAAGCTTATCAACCAGGGTATGATCCAGGGCCGCTCGAATTTCGTTTACCGTATCATCAATACCAATACATTCGTTTCTCTCGGACTCAAGGATCAGTATGAGACAACAGAGATTCACGTAGATGTAAATATCGTACATAATGACCGTCTTGATATCGAGGCTTTCAAGGCCTGGATGCCGGACTATGCTACTGCAGAATTCATTCTTGAGGATGGCGAATATATCTGTGGATGGGCTGTAGAGAAAATGTCCAAGTCTATGTTCAATGTCGTGAATCCGGATATGATCTGCGATACATACGGAGCTGATACTCTGAGACTTTATGAGATGTTCCTTGGCCCTCTCGAGCAGTCTAAGCCTTGGGATACAAAGGGTATAGACGGTGTGAACCGTTTCCTTAGAAAGGTATGGAGAATGTTCTATGACCGCGACGGATTCATTGTGACATACGAGAAGGCAAGTCCGGAGGAACTCAAGGCGCTTCACAAGCTGATCGCCAAGGTCCGTTCAGATATCGAGTCTTTCTCATTCAATACAGCTGTAAGTGCATTTATGATTGCAGTCAATGAGCTTACCGATCTCAAGTGCAGCAAACGTGAGATCCTCGAGCAGCTCATTGTACTTCTTTCTCCGTTCACTCCTCATATCGCAGAGGAACTTTGGGAGGCTCTCGGACATAAGGAAAGCATTTCTTACGCTGCCTTCCCTGAATATGTTGAAGCATATACCATAGAGAACAATTGTACATATGCAGTTTCGTTCAATGGCAAGATGCGTTTTACAGTGGAACTTCCTGTAGATATGTCTCGTGAGGATGTGGATGCACACGTCCGTGGTCTCGATCAGACAGCAAGATACGTGGCAGGAGGCAATATCGTGAAGGTTATTGTCGTTCCGGGCAAGATTGTTAATATTGTGGTGAAATAATTTCTTTTTAGACCTATGAAACAAAACAAGATTCTGGCTGTACTCTGGGATTATTTCCTTATGACTGTCGGTTCGGTGATCTTCTGTATGGCCTGGACCTCATTTGTCATTCCGAACGGACTGGCAAGTGGAGGACTCACCGGATTGTGTACCATCATCCAGTATGCTACAGGAGGTGCCGTTCCAATCGGCTGGACATACCCGATCGTCAATATCGGACTTCTTCTGCTGGGATTCATTACGTTAGGCAAAGGATTCGGTATCAAGACGATATATGTCATAGCTCTGACCTCAGTGCTTTTTGAGGTGCTTCCGATGTTTCCGAATCTGCACGTTATGATGGAGGAAAAGCTGCTCGTAGCATTGGTGGGTGCGGCGATGGAATCTGTCGGACTCGGTCTCGTGCTTCTGCGTGGAGGCAGTTCAGGAGGTACGGATATCATTGCTATGATGATCAACAAGTATTGGCCTGTATCTCCTGGAAGAGTATACCTGATCACTGACCTTGTCATAATTTCCTGTCTGCTTTTCGTGCCTGGTAAAGGACTTGTGGATATGATCTATGCCTATGTGATGATGCTCGGTTTCTCATTCGGAGTGGATTTCGTCCTGCTGGGAAACAAGTCTTCAGTGCAGATCCTTGTATTTTCATCGAAATACCAAGAAATCGCTGACCATATCATCAATGATGTTCATCGTGGTGTGACTGCCCTGCAGTCGGTCGGCTGGTATTCGCAGAAAGAGAGCAAGGTCCTCCTGATCGTTGCCAGGAAATATCAGATGAATGAGGTCGTGAATGAGATCAAGGCGATCGACAAGAAGGCGTTCATATCGGTGTCTACTGCAATGAGTGTGTTCGGTGAAGGTTTCGAGGAAGTGAAGACCGGTCTTAAGATTAAGAAAAACAATAAGATAGAGGAGAATATAAAATGAGTCAATTGAACCAAAGACCTTCAGTCGCTACACTGATTAAGGAGTATGTCCTTATTACCCTCGGTCTTACAATGTACGCTTTGGGCTGGGCTATGTTCCTGACGCCTAATGGTATGATCGGAGGAGGTGTAACCGGATTTGCAGCTATACTGCAGTATGCGACCAATGGAGCTATCCCGATCTCCATTACATATTTTGTCCTGAATATCATTCTCCTTATCATCGGAACCAAGATTCTTGGTACCGGTTTCGGAGCCAAGACGATATTTGCCATTTTTATGACATCCATAATGCTTGCTGTCACGCAGGAGTTCATACCTGTAGACTTCGTGGATGAATTTTCGCAGGACAGTAAGATAGTATGTACAGTACTTGGAGGTATTATGGCAGGTGTCGGTATCGGACTGTCGATGTCCCAGGGAGGAAGTACAGGAGGAACTGATATAATCGCTCTTGTATGGTGCAAGTTCAAGCCGGCATCTCCTGGAAGGGTTATCCTTATCATCGATATAATGATTATCCTTTCATCTCTTCTCCTGCCTTCATATGACAGAAGCGGTGCACTGCTCCCTTATCCGGAAAAAGTGGCTATTGTAGTGTACGGTCTTATGCAGGTGACTGTCTGCGGATATGCAATTGACCTTTATATATCAGGCTCGAAGCAGTCTGTCCAGGCCTTCATCTTTACTAAGAAAGTGGATGAAATGGCTGATGCGATCGCATTTGATATGAAGAGGGGAGTTACTGTTCTTCCTGCCAAGGGCTGGTACTCGAAAGAGGATAAGCAGGTGATTATGGTAGTGACAAGAAAGACTGATCTGAACCTCTTGCTGAGGTACGTAAAGTCCATCGATCCGGATGCTTTTCTCTCTGTTTCTTCTGTTATGGGTGTGTATGGACAGGGTTTTGATACGATTAAACTCAAGACTAAGAAATAAAGATCCGAAATTGAACATAAAAAAAGTTAAAAACACATAAAAAAAAGAAAAATCTGACGTATGTCGCCACTCCAGAGTGTTCTGGAATGGCGACATTGTTTATTTTTGCCTGATCAAACGGATCGTTAAAATGACACATTTATGATAGTTTTCGTAACCTCTGCAATCTCTCTCCTGCTGCTGGCGGTCTCCTGTTACCTGTTCTTCAAGGGCTCTTCTCTTCCTGACGAGCCGAAGGACAGGATGCCTTCCGTTCTTTTGGCAGCAGTGGCGTTGACCCTGTGTGCAGGCTGTATTGCAGGAGGCGGGTCGGTGGAAGTTCTGATGCTGGAGATCCAGCCTGCATTGGTGGCTATGCTTGTGCTCGAGTCGTCGTTTTGGGAGAACAGAAGGATCCGTCCTCTTATGTATGCGGTTGCTGTGTCTTATGTAGTCCCGCTCTGTCTTCATATTGCAGTGGCTGCAGGTTGGACAAGATCTCCTTCTGAGAGTCTGTTGCGCTGGATGTCTCTGCTTCTTGTATTCATTCCTCCTGGATTTTTCTTTGTCGGCATAAGTCGACGTTTGCGCGATGTCAGGATGATTCTGAAGACAGGCACCATATGGGCTAATGTGAGTCTGGCTGTGGATGCGGTTTATGTCCTCATCTATGTGATTCTCTCTTTGTCCTGCATAGCAGGCCTTATGATCTTTCCTGACAGGATGCAGAACCTTCTTCTGCTTTTCCCGTTTCTGACCGGTCTGATGCTGGCGGCATTGGGAATCAGACACGCAGATGATATCCTGTTTCTTTTCTGGAGAGTGCAGGAACGCAGGATTCTGGAGTCTATGAAGGTTACGAAGGTAGAGACGGCTGTCGATCCCTCCGGTATCGAGGATATATATCAGGATATCTACGAACGTGTCGTTGCGTATTTTGAAGCGGAAAAACCTTTTCTGGATAATGAACTGACTATAAACGACCTGTCTAAAGTCTTGTATTCAAATAAATTATATATATCCAGAGCGATAAGTCAGTTCACAGGGAGGAATTTCTGTCAGTTTGTGAATTATTATCGTGTGGCTCATTCTATGGAAATGTTCCGTAATAATCACGATCTGAAGATACACGAGCTGGCTGGGGGAAGCGGTTTCAACTCTGATGTCTCTTATAATATGGCTTTCCGGCTTTTTATGGGAGAAACTCCGGGTGAATGGTGCAGAAAGGAGAGGAACAGGAAAATCAAGATGAAAAAATAAGTTGTGGATTAGGCTTCTGAAAGTTATCTTTGCAAAAAATTAAATTATAGTTAGTTATGGCAGACGAGAAGATTATTTTTTCAATGAACGGGGTAGGTAAGATCCTTCCTCATAACAATAGGGTGATCCTCAAGGACATCTATCTGTCTTTCTTTTATGGAGCCAAGATCGGTATCGTCGGTCTGAACGGATCAGGAAAGTCTACCTTGATGAAGATCATTGCAGGTATCGAGAAAGGATACCAGGGAGAAGTCGTCTGGGCACCGGGATATTCAGTCGGATATCTGGAGCAGGAACCGCAGATGGATCCGAACAAGACAGTTATAGAAGTGGTTCAGGAAGGAGTCCAGGAGGTTATGGACATCCTTAAGGAATATGAAGAGGTGAATCTGAAGTTCTGCGAGCCTATGTCTGATGAAGAGATGGCCGCTCTTATAGAGCGTCAAGGCGAGCTTACAGAGAAAATCGAGAACTGCGGAGGATGGGAAATCGATTCAAAGCTGGAGAGAGCTATGGATGCCCTTCAGTGTCCTCCTTCAGATGCCTTGGTCGCAAATCTCAGTGGTGGTGAGCGTCGTCGTGTGGCACTTTGCCGTCTCCTTCTTCGCCAGCCTGACGTTCTTCTGCTTGACGAGCCTACCAACCACCTTGATACAGAGAGTATCCAGTGGCTTGAGGCTCATCTTCAGCAGTACAAGGGTACGGTCATCGCCGTGACCCACGACCGTTATTTCCTTGATAACGTAGCAGGATGGATACTTGAGCTTGACCGAGGAGAGGGTATTCCTTGGAAGGGAAATTATTCTTCTTGGCTTGATCAGAAGAGCACCCGTCTGGCTCAGGAGGAAAAGCAGGAGAGTAAGCGTCGCAAGGCTCTGGAGCGCGAGCTTGAGTGGGTGAGAATGGCTCCTAAGGCCCGTCACGCCAAGTCTAAGGCCCGTCTGGGAGCTTATGAGAAGCTTGCAGCCGATGACGGACGTGAGAAAGAGGCAAATCTCGAGATCTTCATTCCTAACGGACCGCGACTCGGTAACAAGGTCATCGAGTTCAAGAACGTTTCCAAGGGATATGGCGACAAACTTCTTTATGAGAATCTCAATTTCGTGCTTCCTCCGGCAGGTATCGTAGGAGTGATAGGTCCTAACGGTGCCGGTAAGACCACTCTATTCCGTCTTATTATGGGACTCGATACTCCCGATTCAGGAGAGATCACTCTCGGAGAGACAGTCAAGATCGCATATGTGGATCAGCAGCACAAGAGTATCGATCCGGAAAAGACTGTATATGAGACAATAGCAGAAAATTCAGAGTTTGTCAGACTTGGTAAGAGAGAGGTCAATGCGAGAGCATATGTTTCTCGTTTCAATTTCTCAGGTGCTGATCAGGAGAAACTTTGCGGCATACTTTCAGGTGGTGAAAGAAATCGTCTCCATCTGGCTCTGACTCTCAAGGACGAGGGTAACGTGCTCCTTCTTGACGAGCCTACCAATGATGTGGATGTGAACACTATCCGTGCTCTCGAGGAAGGTCTTGAGAACTTTGCCGGATGTGCTGTGGTGATTTCACACGATCGTTGGTTCCTGGATCGAATCGCTACTCATATACTTGCATTTGAGGGCGATTCGCAGGTTTACTTCTTTGAAGGAACATACTCGGAGTACGAGGAGAACAAGAAACGCCGTCTCGGCAATGAAGAACCTAAGCGATTCAAGTACAAGAAGCTGATGGCTGAGTAATTTGAGTAAAGCTGAAATGGAAGAAATCTTTTATAGAGTGTAAAATACTAATACCTAAAGAAATGAATAAATTCAGACCATTGATTCTTGCTGTCACTGTCATCATCGCAGGTTTTCTGGCTTATGGCCTGTGGACACGCCCTGGTGCAGAACCTGTTGATGCAGAAGGATTTTCAGCATCCAGAGCAGTCAAGGATATTGAAGTGATGTCAAAGGAACACCATTCGGTGGCTCATCCTCAGGAAAGAGCGGCAGTACGTGAGTATCTGATTCAGAGACTTGAACAGCTCGGTGCCGATACTGTGAGTCTTTATAAATATGATTCTCTAGTCGGACCTGAGAACAAACACGTTGTATATACATTTGATGCTGTCAATATTCTTGCGGAATTTTCTCCGCTTACCCAGTCAGAAGATCCGTCCTATCTTCTTATGGTAGCTCATTATGATTCCAGGTATTCCCAGCCGATGCCGAAGGATACCGTATGGTCATATGGCGCTGCTGACGATGGCTATGGAGTAAGTACCATTCTCGAAACAGTAAGTCAGGCCCTGAAGTATCGTCAGGACTGGAAGCAGGGTATCAAGGTGCTCTTCACTGATGCAGAGGAGGTCGGTATGATGGGTATGAAGGCAGCCTGGGCCAACGACAGACAGATTTTCGACAATGTAGGCTTTATGATCAATGTCGAGGCGCGAGGACCTTGGGGACCGGCTCTGCTTTTCGAGACCTGCCCTGGTAATGAGAAGGTTATGGATCTTTATGCCAAGGCTGCAAAGTATCCGTTTACATATTCACTGACAACCGTGGTGTATAACTTTATGCCTAACTTTACTGATTTCACCATCGTGAAGGATGAAGTGCCAGGAATGAATTTCTCCACTATTGTGGATGTGAACCATTATCATACCGATCTGGACAATTTCAGTAACATCAGCGCCAGATCCATCCAGCATTACGGAGCTCAGATCGTACCTGTTGCCAAAGAGTATCTTACAAACGAGATCTATGCCGACAGAGATTACTTCAAGGCTGAGGATGATACTGTGAATTTCACAATTCCTGTACTTGGACTCTTCAATTTCAGCAAGGTTGTGTACAAGGTGGTGAATATCGTAGTCTTCCTCCTTTTCCTTCTGGCCTTTGCCCTCGAAGGAGTACGCGGAAGACTAAATGCATCAAAGGTGTTCAAGTCTTCCCTTGCCGTACTTGGAATCGGAGTCGCTATGCTTGTTCTTGGTGAACTGATTGCTTATTTATGCGCTCTCATCTGCGGAGCAAAGTTCAAGCTCTTCGGTGTGATGCACGGTGTTACTTTTGACAATATTGCAATGATTGTATCGACAGTATTGATGGCTGCGTGCATTGTGCTTCTGTATCTTCGTGGAAGATCTGCTGCTGTCCGTAAAACATCAGCTTCAATGAGAGCAAGTGCTGCCGCAAATGCAGCTGCACGATATGCCGGAAATAAACTTTATGGTACATTGGCGCTTATGTTCATTCTGAGTGCGGTTCTTTTATTCACCCTTGGAGAGAATCTAATGTTCTTCATACCGCTCGCGTTCGGTACAATTGCATTGATTCTGTATCGCCTCACTTCGTTGAAGATATGGCTGCTTGCTGCGATTGCGTTGATTCTTCTGCACGCCTTCTCATTCCTGTACGCTCTGGCAATGGCGCTCACTATCGGAGCTTTCGGTGCGGTAGCAATGCTGGCATTCTTCGATTTTATGGTGCTTGTTCCGATGGCGGATATGTATTTGTCAGCTTATAAGAAATAATAAAAGACAATATGAAAAGATTTTTATTTGTTTTGATGGCAGTTCTGGCTGCTTCAGTATGCAGTTTTGCTCAAAATGACACTTTGAAGGTACTTGCCATCGGTAACAGTTTTTCGGATGATGCTATCGAAGAACACCTGCACGGACTGGCTAAGGCAGAGGGACTGACAATCGTTATCGGCAATATTTATAAAGCCGGATGTTCAATTGAAAGACACGTGAAATATCTCCGTGGAGATGTAGCTGACTACGAATTCAGAAAGATCGATGCAGAAGGGGTGAGAACCATTGAATATGGATATACGATGGCGCGAGGCCTTGCAGATGAGGATTGGGACTATGTATCATTCCAGCAGGGTAGTGCGTTTTCCGGAATACCGGAGAGCTATGCATTGCTTCCAGAACTCGTGGAATATGTGAAAGCCCGTGTTCCTGAGGATGCAGTGTTTATGTTTCATCAGACCTGGGCATATTCGAAGAATTCCACTCATCCGGAATATCATAGGTATGGCAAGGATCAGATGCAGATGTATAATGCAATTATTTCGACAGTAAATGAAGTAATCCCTCAAATCAAGGACATAAAGATTCTGATTCCGTCCGGAACGGCTATACAGAATGCCAGAACATCGATTCTGGGGGATGACCTGACGCGAGACGGATATCATCTGAGTCGTCCGGTAGGAAGGTATGTTGCTTCCTGCACCTGGCTTCAGGCTGTGCTTGGCAAGAATCCTGTAGGCAATACATATTGTCCAGAGGGAATGACTCCACAGCAGTGCAAGGCTGCGCAGAAGGCTGCAAGAAAGGCTGTAAGAAAGCCGTCGAAGATCAGCAGAATAAAATAATCTTGTACGGATAAATATATTAAAAGCCAGCGATATATACCGCTGGCTTTTTTTGATCAGTTGTCTTTGGCTGTAGCTTATTATCAGTCTCTGCGGGCTATTCCGATATAGTAGAAAAGGGTCGCAAGCGAACCGAGGGCTGCCACTACATAGGTGTATGCGGCCCATTTGAGCGCGTCGATTGCCATCGGACGGGTCTGACCGTCGGTGATTCCGGACTGAGTGAGCCAGGAGATTGCCCTGGTACTGGCATTGATCTCTACAGGGAGAGTAATGAAACTGAAAAGGGTGCTGGATGCAAAAAGGATGATACCGATCCATATAAGTCCAGGAAAAATATTGATCATCAGTACTCCCGCCAGAAGTATCCATTGTACGATATTGGATGCGAAGCTGACTACCGGTACAAGAGCCGAACGCATTCTCAGAGGCGCGTATCCGTAGGCGTGCTGCACTGCGTGTCCGCATTCGTGGGCAGCTACGGCGGCTGCGGCAACGCTTCTGCTGGCATAGACACCTTCACTCAAAGCTACTGTCTTGGTCTGAGGGTTGAAATGGTCTGTAAGCATACCGCTTGCCGGAACAACCTTGACGTCATATATTCCGTGGTCGCGGAGCATTTTCTGTGCTACCTCAGCTCCAGACATTCCGCTGGGGAGACCTACTTTCGAATACTTGTTGAAACGACTCTGCAATGTCTGCTGAATGACGAGACTCAGAGCCATAATGATGATCATAATGATCCAGATGTTCATAATTCTATAAGTTTAATTGTTTTTTCGTTGGTACTGACATTTTGTCTTGCTTTCAGAGGCAACTGACGGTTTGTTTGCCGGCGGCAAATATATGCAAATAACAAGCCTGCTACAAAAATGACATATTTTGTCAGAATATTTAGTAATTTTGCTGTTCAAATATTGACGGAATTTAGCAATGTACATTAGTAATGAATTTTCAAGGCTTGAGATCAATCTGGATAGCTGCCTTGAAAACTATAGATATTTCAGATCCAAGCTTGAAGCATCCACCAGACTTCTTGTTCTTGTCAAGGCCAACGCCTACGGACACGGAGCAGTGCAGTTCGCTTCTCTTATGGAGCAGGCTGGAGCAAATTATCTCGCCGTAGCTTATCCTGTAGAAGGCATAGAACTGCGTCAGGCCGGAATCAAGTCACCGATAATGGTCTTGACTGCAGGTACCGACTCTTTTGAGCAGATTGTAAACTACGGTCTCGAGCCCGGTATCCCGAATATGTGTTCACTCAGGATTCTTTGTGAGGTCCTGGAAAAGAGGGGAGTGACAGACTTCCCCGTTCATATAAAGATCGATACAGGAATGCACAGGCTTGGCTTTATGAGTGATGAGATTCCGGAACTTCTCGAATTCCTGTCCTCGTGTCGTAGTGTCAAGGTGAAATCTGTATATTCTCACCTCGCAGCGGCAGATGATCCTTCTTGTGATGACTTCACCATCAGCCAGATAAGACTTTTCCAGACAAACGCGGACAGACTTACAGAGAGTCTGGGATATAAGCCTCTTTATCACATACTTAATTCGGCCGGAATCGAGAGATTTCCCGAGTATCAGTTCGATATGGTACGTCTGGGAATCGGTATCTATGGAGTGAGTTCATTGCCAGGAACTCGTCTGGCTACAGTGGCTTCCTTCAAATGCAAGGTCCTTCAGATTAAGACCTTAAAGCCTGAGGACGGAACTATAGGATATGGCCGTCACGGAAAGATTGCATCTGAGGGAACTGTGATAGCTACCATACCTGTAGGATATGCAGACGGACTTGACAGACATCTTAGCTGTGGCAAGGGAAGTTTTATGGTAAATGGTCATCGCGTACCGACCATCGGCAATATATGTATGGATATGACAATGCTTGATGTTACAGGTGTCGATGTGAAAGTGGGAGATACTGTGACAATCTTCGGTGAAGAACCTGCAATTACCGAACTGGCTGATATTCTCGGAACCATACCATATGAGATTCTTACATCGGTTCCCCGTCGAATCGAGAGAATCATCATAAGCGGCGACTACCGCTAATACAAGTTTGCAGCTATGGAGAATCATATCAACAACAAATACAAAGTCCTTTTCGTGTGCCTGGGAAACATATGCCGCTCTCCGGCAGCTCAGGGTATATTCGAACATATCGTCAGGGAAAATTCAATGCAGGACAGGATCGAGGCGGATTCTGCCGGCATATATGGAGGTCATAGCGGGGCTCATCCTGACAGACGTATGCGAACTGCGGCTTTGTATCGTGGATATGGGCTTACGCATAGCGCACGTCAGGTCCGTGGTTATGATTTCCCGGATTTTGACCTGATTGTGGCGATGGATGACCAGAATTATGAAGATCTGATGCATCTTGCACCTTCGGTGGAAGACAGCCATAAGATAGTCAGAATGGCTTCCTATCTGACTGATCACAAGATATCTTATATCCCTGATCCGTATTATATGGGTTCGGAAGGGTTCAGTCTCGTTCTGGATCTTCTTGAAGACGGTTGCAGGAATCTATATGAGTCCATTGTCAAAACTCTTTGATTTTTTATCAGCTTCTGATAAATAACGCCTATATTTGTACCGGGATTATGGAGCAAGGAAATCCGGTGCGAATCCGGAACTGTGCCCGCAGCGGTAAATCTCAGAACGCACCTGCATTATGCCATTGCAGCATATGGCTGTGAGAAGGCGCAGGATGCGGAGGTGAGTCCGAAGACCTGCCATAGTCAAGTCAAACGAATGGAGCCCGGGGGCAGGCTTCTGTTAAGGCGTAAACAAATGTTATTTTCAATTCTTATTTCAGCAGGCCTGATATATTCGGGTCTGCCTTCAGGTTCTCTTGAACCGGTAACAGATACATTACACTCTGTTACAGTCACAGCAGACAAGGGCGTGGTCATATCCCGAAAAGACACACTTGCGTCAGTCAATTCATTTTCAGTGTCGGATATTCTTCTGCAAAGTCCCGGAATACATATCGGGGACAATGGTGGATTTGCTGGTCTCAAGACTGTGAGTCTCAGGGGATTGGGTAGCGCTCATACGGCAGTTTATATCGACGGTGTCAAGGTGGGTAACGTCCAGTCAGGACAGAATGACCTCGGAATGATAGGGGTGGATAATTTCAGTGAGGTCGTGCTTGATTATGCTCAGAACAGTGTGTCCTTCAATACTGCCAGACCTTCCTTCGGACATATTCCTGTAGCAGGCTCAGTCCGATTGTCTGCTGGTTCATTCGGTACATATCTCCCTTCTGCAAGAATGGATTTCCGTCTTTCTGACAGAGTCTCATTGTCGGCAAATGCATCCGGGGTGTTCAGTAAAGGAGATTACAGCTATGGAGATGGCAGCAGGCGTTCGAACAATGATATCAGCCAGATAAGGTCCGGCCTCGATCTTTGGGGAATACTTGCCGGTGGTGATTATCATATAAAGGCGTATTTCAATACAGCTGAAAGAGGTACCCCGGGATCGGTTTCCTGGCCATCGGATGACAGACAGAAGGATATGAATGCCTTTGTGCAGGGTAGGCTCACAAACAGATTCTCGCCTTTATATACACTGAATCTTAGCTTGAAGGCCGGCTACGATGACATATATTACTCAAGTATATACGGTGACAGCAACTATGGCCAGACCGAGGTACAATTGAATTCATCCCATAGCTTTCAGATTACCCAAGGCCTGAAATTGTCTCTTGCTGCAGATGTGCATTGGGATAGATTGAATTCTTCGAATTATGATGCTTCGCGCCTGAGTGCATTCTCTGCTGTAGCCGCCTCTTATACTTCCGGCAGACTTGCCGCTAATGCAGCAGTGGAATATTACGGAGCATATGATAAAGGAAAAGAGTCAAGGAATGCGGTGTCTCCTTCTCTCGATGTCAGATACACGGCTTTCAATGGGTTTGACATAAGAGCATTCGCACGACGTGCATATAGGGTGCCGGTATTCAACGAACTCTACTATATCGGCTATGGCAATCCGGATCTGAAACCGGAAGATGTCTGGATGGTTGACCTCGGAGTCGATTTCAACAGGAGGACAGGCAATCGCTGGAGAATCGAAGCTAAGCTGGATGCGTTCTGTAACTGGTTGACAGATAAGATTATATCAGCGCCAAGCGAGGCTGATCCGAACATCTGGCAGCCGTACAATATCGGCAAGGTGCTGTCAGTCGGTTATGATGCTTCGGCCGGTTTCCGGTATTCGGGGAACAGCTGGGTCTTCGATGCAAAAGGTCAATATACATACCAATCGGCGGTAGACAGGACTTCAGGAAGCGATTCCTTCGGCCTGCAGATACCATATATTGCCAGACATATTGCAATATTCCGTGTCGGATTGTCTTGGAAGGGATGGAACCTGAGTCCATCCTGGCAATGGCGTGGAGGAAGGACAGACGGATATGGAGACCTTCCTGCCTGGAATACTTTGGATGTGGAATTTTCGAAGACCCTGTCTCTGAAGAAAGCCGGCAGCCTTGCTTTCAAGGTGTCTGCCAGGAATCTTGCGGACTGCAGATATGAGACAGTCAGCGGTTACCCTATGCCTGGAAGAAATTTCATCGGTGGAATAGAATACAGTTTCTGATATGTTGAGCCTTTTATATGTTTTGATTTCCGGGATTGCCCTTCCGATAGGAGGTATCCAGATGCAATATCTCTGGCGAAATCAGCTGGGAGATGTCTATAGTCTCGGTCTGGGAAGTGCAGCCTGCCTGGGAGCGGCTGCTGCTACTATGACGGGATGGTGCTCGCTTACCGTAGGAAGCTTCATCTGTACGTTGGTGTGTACGATTGTCTGCTTCTTCGTGACTCTTAAGGTGAGTACCCAGAATCTCATCACTTTCGGTATACTTTTCGGCACGTTCATAGGCTCACTCGGAACTATTGTTGTCACCAACGCCCCAAATGGAGATCTATTGAAGCAATATTATCTCTGGGGAGCCGCCAATTTCAATCTTGAAGGTGTTACCGGTGGCGATATTGTCTTTTCTCTTGCTCTGTTTGCTCTCGGGCTTGGGGCTGCATTATGGTCTGCGAAACTTCTGACAAGGCATTTCAACGGGGAATTTGAATTGAGCAATATGGCCAAGGCTTTGCTTCTGCTGGCAATAATGTTCCTTGTAACCAGTTCAGTGTCAATATGTGGCCCGATCGGTTTCATATCTCTTGGTGTACCGAATCTCAGCCGTATAGTGTGCAAGAGTACAGATATCAGAAAACATTATCTGATATCTTCTGCTATGGGAGTAGGGCTGCTGCTTGTGACTTATCTTGTAGTGAAATATGTCAGCTTCGGAATATATCTGCCGATCAGTGCCACAATGGCTATAATCGCCCTGCCGCTGATGGCTGTGCTTTTTATCAGGAAGTAGACTGCAATTATTTGAATATGGTGTTCAGTACATAAGCCAGACGATAACCGGCATTCATAAGCTGCTCTTCGAGAAGAGGAGAGAAGTCATATACGAACTGGTATGAAAGTTCAGGAACTCTTTCTGTCGAACTCTCTACATAGTCATATATATCTGCAGCACCTTCTACGGTCTCGGCGAACCAGTCTTCATAGGTACCTTTGCTGATCTCCTTTCTGTATTTCCTGTTTGCTCTGTCGAGCTGCTCCACCCATTCGCTGTAGCTCCACTTGCGGGCAGAATCGATCATTTTGCTGTCCCATACCGAATGGAGGCTTGTCTCGCTTCTGAACCAGCTGACTCTCGTGCCGTTACCGCCGCGGTCTGAGAGTCTTCCGGCGTGCATAGGACAATGAAGGTCACCCACCATATGGACAATCATCTTCAGATAGTCCACCCTCATACTGTCAGTGAGATCGGCGTAATTTTCCGTCATCTGCTTTGTAAGGAATTCGAGTCCGTTTACCACGTCACCGTTCTTTTCCTTCTGCATTGTCTGATATGTGTGGCCTTTGTCTACATTGGCATAATGCCAGGTCTTTGTCTTGTTATAACCGTTCTTCCAATATGGAGAGTTCTGGACATTGTCCATCCACGATGAATAGTAAACGATCGAGCGTCCGTCCAGAAGCTTGCTGATCTTCCTTTTCGCTTTCGGTGTCAGATTCTGTTCAGCGATAGCCGCTACGACGTCGTGTCCCTTTGCGCCCCAGGCAAATGCATTTGTGGAGTCAAGAAGCATAAGTATGCATACAATTGAAATAGCCAGTCTTTTCATATCATTATTGAATTAGATGGTAAATATACATATAAATGAGTGGAAATTTGTCAAAACCCCTCTCAAAATCACGAAAATACTGCTATTTAAGCGAAAAGTCGTAAAAAGTCGCTCAGTAGAATTTCGAAATCATCGGTCGAAATGTACTTGCTATTCTTTTACTTTATTATAGTTGTTGTTTTAAATTGTTAGTAATGTGGAGCAAAAACTTATAAACTGTAAGTTAGTAAATTGTTAACTTTCTGTTACAGTGTTTGTTATGTCGTTTTGTTTGTATATATTTGCGCCCGTAAAGTTAGAAAGTGTGTGGCGGCGCGATGCCGCAGAATTATAAACTTAACTAGATTAATTATTATGGAAATCAACAACATTGGAAACAACGCGGGCATTCTCTGGAATGTACTCAATGCAAACGGTAAGATGACTGAGACTAAGCTTAAGAAGGAGTCTGGTCTCGGCAGCGCAGAGTTCTACACTGCACTCGGTTGGCTCGCTCGTGAGAGCAAGATCAATGTAGAGGTAGAGGTTAAGGGCTCAAAGTCTTGCGAGTACTACTCACTTAACGCCTAATCAGGATATATCTTGATGCTGAACGAATCAGGGCGGCCCGTGCGGGCCGCCCTGAGTTTTTATTCCATTTCCTTGATTTCATCCATCACCTCTCCTGCCTTTTCATATCCGTCTGCAGGAGCTTTCCATATGGTAGCTATCACGAGACAGCCGATAAGACCGAAGATTACGGCTACAAGGAATACCGAGTTCCATCCGAACTTGTCGGCGATATAGCCGAAGCCGATACCGGCGATGGTGGTGGCTGCATAGCCGAATATACCGAGGATTCCGTTGGCTGTGGCGCAGGCTCTCTTGGTGGCCTGCTGTGATGCCGCTACTCCGAGAAGTGCCTGAGGACCATATACGAAGAATGCCGAGAGGCAGATCAGCAGGGCGCTGATGAACCAGTGGGCAGTCTGTGGAGTCTGCCAGAACAGGAAGAAACTGATTGTGGCTCCGATAGTGCAGAGCAGACAGGTTCTATGAGCCTTGTTCTGCATAAACTTGTCGGTGAACCAGCCTGCAACGAGGGTTCCGAGCACTCCGCCGGCGAGCTCGGACATTGCCACAATATTGGCTGAAAGGTCGATCTCAAAGCCCTTGTATTGGGTGAGGAATGAGGTTCCCCACTCAAGAATGGTGAAGCGTATCACATATATGCAGAAGTTGGAGAGGGCAAGAATCCAGATGATAGGGTTCTTGAATACCAGTCTGTTAAGGAAGTGACTGTATGCTTTTCCCTTGAGCTGCTTTTCCGGCTCTGCTGTGTGTCCTTCAGCCTTATGGTCAAGTTCCTCTACCTCCGGGAGTCCTACGGAAGAAGGTGTGTCGCGCAGAGTAAGGAATACAATGACAGCTCCTGCAAATGCTATGGCTGCAGGAATCGCGAAGCAGAGGTTCCAGGCTGACATACCGAATTTTGAAAGAAGCCATCCGCATAGAGCTATGACTACTCCGGCACCGATAGAATGCGATGCATTCCAGATGGACTGTTTGGTCGCTAGTTCAGATGGCTTGAACCAATGGGCCATAAGGCTGGCGCAAGGAGGATATCCCATTCCGTGGATGTAACCGTTTATAACCCAAAGGGATCCGATCAGATATACAAGTCCCATTGTCGCCTTTCCTTCCGCGTCCAGAAGGTTGAATACTCCGTCGAGCTTAGGACTGAAGGCAATTGCGAAATTGATTATTGCCGATATGATGAGTCCTCCGGCCAGAAGTTTCCTGCGGCTGCAGCGGTCAGCTATGAAGCCGTTCACAAAACGGGAGAATCCATAGATGATACCATTAAGGGTGATGAATGTACCGAGCTGAAGCTTGGTGATTCCCAGTTCCTCCTGCATTGCCGGAAGTGCGGCACTGAAATTCTTTCTGAGGAAGTAATAAAGAATGTAGGCAATCATCAGGACGATAAGGGTCCTCCACTGCCAATAATTGTACTTTTTAGTAATCTGCTGATCCATTGATGTATATTATAATGCAATGCAAAATTACTGTTTTTGCACCGCATTACCAAAATCAATTGTGATGCTTCATCTTGAGTTTGATCTTTTTCAGATCTTCGAGCGGCCGCTGAGGCTGCTATTCAATTTAAGCTCGTTCATCCCGAATCGGGTATGAGTCTCGATTTTGGAGTGAAAACTATCTGAATTGTTGCAAAGTCATTGATTTTTCAAAGTTTGATACCAATTTCATATCAATTTGTGTGTTTTGTCGTAATATTCTTCTCTTTCAGGATGAAATATTACGGACAGAATGTTAAATTTGCCTTTTGATTCTGAAATAAACAAAAACCATATAAATTATGAACGACAATAAGGTAATGAATCTTGCTGCGGACAATATCCGTATCCTTGCAGTTTCGATGGTAGAAAAGGCAAAGTCAGGTCACCCGGGTGGTGCGATGGGTGGAGCCGATTTCATCAATGTGCTCTATTCGGAGTATCTCCAGTATGACCCTGAAAATCCGAAGTGGGAGGGACGTGACCGCTTCTTCCTCGATCCGGGACATATGTCTCCGATGCTTTATGCTCAGCTGGCTCTTACCGGCAAATTCTCTATCGAGGAACTTCAGCAGCTTCGCCAGTGGGGCTCTCCTACTCCCGGCCATCCTGAGGTGGATATTATGCGAGGCATTGAGAATACATCCGGTCCCCTCGGTCAGGGTCACGTATTCGCGGTGGGTGCTGCTATCGCTGCAAAATTCCTTGCCGCACGTACAGGTAACCCTACATTCTCAAAGGAAACAATATATGCATATATTTCTGACGGTGGTGTCCAGGAAGAAATCTCTCAGGGTGCGGGCCGCATAGCAGGTCATCTCGGTCTGGATAATCTCGTGATGTTCTACGATTCCAATGATATCCAGCTTTCTACCGAGTGTGGCGAGGTGATGTCAGAGGATACAGCAAAGAAATATGAAGCTTGGGGATGGAAGGTATTGACAATCAATGGAAATGACTGCGACCAGATCCGTCAGGCTCTTGCTGCTGCCAAGGAGGAGACACAGCGCCCTACGCTTATTATCGGTAAGTGCGTGATGGGTAAGGGAGCCCGTCAGGCTGACAATTCTTCTTACGAGAATAGCTGCAAGACTCACGGCGCACCTCTTGGTGGAGATGCGTACAGAAACACGGTTCTGAACCTTGGCGGTGATCCTGATAATCCGTTTGTAATATATGATGAGGTAAAGGATCTCTATGCAAAGCGTGCTGAAGCTCTTAAGGCAATCGTGGCTGAGCGTAAGGCAGAAGAGGCTGTCTGGGCTGCTGCCAATCCTGAAAAGGCTGCCGCTTTGGCTGAGTGGTTCAGCGGGGCAGCTCCTAAGGTGGACTGGAGCAAAGTGCAGCAGAAGGCCGGAGATGCTACAAGAAATGCATCTGCAGTCGTTCTTGGACTGCTCGCAGAGCAGGTGCCTAATATGATCTGTTCATCAGCTGACCTTTCCAACTCTGACAAGACAGATGGCTTCCTCAAGAAGACGACATCTTTCGTTAAGGGAGACTTCAGCGGTGCATTCCTGCAGGCAGGTGTGGCTGAGCTTACAATGGCTTGCTGCTGCATCGGTATGGCACTCCACGGTGGTGTGATCGCTGCCTGCGGTACATTCTTCGTGTTCTCTGACTATATGAAGCCTGCAATACGTATGGCGGCTCTTATGGAGCTTCCTGTCAAGTTCATCTGGACTCACGATGCATTCCGCGTAGGTGAAGATGGTCCTACTCACGAGCCGGTAGAGCAGGAGGCTCAGATCCGTCTAATGGAGAAACTTAAGAATCACAGTCACAAGAATTCAATGCTTGTACTTCGTCCTGCTGACTCTGACGAGACTACCGTATGCTGGAGAATGGCTATGGAGAATATCGATAGCCCTACAGGACTCATCCTTTCACGTCAGAACCTCGAGCAGCTTCCTGAGGGAACCGATTATCCGCAGGCAGAAAAAGGTGCTTATATCGTAGCCGGTTCAGACGAGAATCCTGATGTAATCCTCGTGGCTTCCGGTTCAGAGGTGTCTACACTCGTTGCAGGTGCGAAGCTTCTTCGTGAGGATGGCCTCAAGGTGCGCATCGTAAGCTGTCCTTCAGAGGGAGTTTTCCGCAGCCAGCCTAAGGAATATCAGGAAGAACTTCTTCCAAACGGTGCGAAGATCTTCGGTCTCACAGCTGGTCTTCCGGTGAATCTTCAGGGACTTGTAGGCTGCAACGGTAAAGTGTTCGGTCTTGAAAGCTTCGGATTCTCAGCACCTTACAAGGTTCTGGACGAGAAACTCGGTTTCACAGCCCAGAATGTCTACAATCAGGTAAAAGCAATGTTCTAGGCACTAAGCGTCGATATGTTGAAGCCGTCCTCACCCCGGTGATGGACGGCTTTTTTATTGCAGGCTTGTTAAAGCGAACTGTAAGTGGTTGACTGATAGTGATTTCTTTTGAATCACCTGCGGCAGATGTAGCAGGTGATTCACTTCAGCTACAAACTTCTGTAAAAATTATCTATATTTGTAGTCATCCCGAGAATATATATAACCAATTAATTTATAACATTATGAAAATCGCATTCAAGACTATGCTGGTAGTCGCTGCTGCACTGATGCATTCCTGTGCCACAGCTCCGACCCAGACTCTTTCAGGACTTGATCCTCAGAAGTTTGCAGCTGAGATCAACGGAAAGCCTACAGACCTATACACTCTTACCAATGCCAGCGGAATGGAAGTGTGTGTGACCAATCTCGGAGCTCGAATAGTATCTGTGATGGTTCCGGACAGGAACGGAGAAATGAAGGATGTAGTCCTCGGATTTGATAATGTTGCAAACTATGCTGACAAGGTGAATTCTCCAAGCGACTTCGGTGCTTCCATAGGACGCTATGCCAATAGAATCAACAAAGGTATAATCGTAATCGATGGACAGACCATCCAGCTCCCGCAGAATAATTTCGGCCATTGTCTTCACGGAGGTCCTGAAGGCTGGCAGTATAAGGTATATGATGCAGTCCAGGCCGATGAATCTACAGTGGTTCTGACGCTGGAGTCTCCTGACGGTGATGCTAATTTCCCCGGTGCCGTTACAGCAGTCGTTACAATGAAGCTTACAGATGACAATGCGATCGACATCAGTTACGAAGCAGTGACTGACAAAAAGACTGTCATCAATATGACCAATCACACTTATTTCAATCTTTCCGGCGATCCTACCCGTCGTGTCGATGATCAGGTCCTGATGATCAATGCGGATAACTACACTCCTGTGGATGATACATTTATGACCACCGGTGAGATTCTTCCAGTAGAGGGAACCCCTATGGATTTCAGACAGCCTGTTGCTCTCGGTCAGAATATCAGGAACTTCGATTTCCAGCAGATCAAGTTTGGAAACGGATTCGACCATAACTGGTGTCTCAATACTGCAGGAGATGACACTCAACTGGCTGCACGCGCTTATTGTCCTGAGACCGGAATCTGTCTTGAAATGTTTACAGATGAGCCGGGAGTGCAGTTCTACAGCGGTAACTTCCTTGACGGAAGCGTCACAGGAAAGAATGGAATCGCTTATCAGCAGAGCACTGGCTTCTGTCTCGAGACTCAGAAATATCCGGACACTCCTAACAAGCCTGAGTGGCCTTCGGCATTCCTTGAGCCTGGTCAGAAATATACCAGCCACTGCGTCTACCAATTCTCTGTAATGGAATAACCGATTAAATTATTATAAGCTGAATCAGGCGCTTGTATAAATGAAAAGATTGTTTCTGTCACTATTGTCGCTGTCTGCGGCCGCAGCCCTTTCAGCACAGACTCTCGAGATGAAGATGAACGTAAGCAGGCTTGGAGCAGAAATCCAGCCTACGATGTATGGAATCTTCATCGAAGATATCAATTTTGCCGCTGACGGCGGACTCTATGCTGAGCTGGTGAAGAACCGCTCATTCGAGTTCCCTGGCAACAGGCTTCAGGGCTGGAGTGTGGGAGGACGCGTTGAACTGAAGGATGACGGCCCTTTCGAGCGTAATCCTCACTATCTCAGACTCTGTTATCCCGGTCATCCGCAAAAGCATACTGCTATTGAAAACAATGGCTTCTTCGGTATAGGACTGAAGGATGGCGCTCAATATCGTTTCAGTGTCTGGGCCCGTGTTCCACAAGCAGGACAATCGGCCAGGTTGGGTATTGAACTCATTGATAGAGCTTCGATGGCAGAGACTCAGGTTTATACAGCTGCGGAAATTACAGTTGATTCGGGAGATTGGAAGAAATATGAAGTGATATTGACCTCCGGAGTTACTGACCCGAAGGCGACTCTCCGCATTTTCCTGAATTCCCCTGTTGCAGTGGATGTGGAGCATATCTCACTCTTCCCTGTGGATACCTGGATGGGCCATCAGAACGGGCTCCGCAAGGATCTGGCCCAGGCTCTCTACGATCTTCAGCCTGGACTTTTCCGATTCCCGGGAGGCTGCATAGTGGAAGGAACCGATCTGGAAACCCGTTACAGCTGGAAGAACAGTGTGGGCCCTGTAGAGAACCGCCCGCTTAACGAAAACAGATGGCAGCATAGCTTCAAGCATCGCTATTATCCTGATTATTACCAGTCATATGGACTGGGATTCTATGAGTATTTCCTTCTTTCGGAGGAAATCGGTGCAGAACCTCTTCCGGTCATAAGTTGTGGACTTGCCTGCCAGTTCCAGAATGAGACAATGGATGCGCATCAGCCTGTCGACCAGCTTGACTGCTATATCCAGGATGCATTGGACCTTATAGAATTTGCCAATGGCAGCGTGGATACCCGATGGGGAGGCCTTCGTGCAGAGATGGGACATCCGGAGCCTTTCGGATTGAAGTACCTCGGTGTAGGAAACGAACAATGGGGTCCGGAGTATCCTGAGCGTCTGGAGCCTTTTGTCAAGGCCATCCGTAAGGCGTACCCGGAAATTCAGATAATAGGATCTTCTGGACCGAACTCTGAAGGAGAACAGTTCGACTATCTTTGGTCCGAGATGGAGAGACTTGATGCAGACCTGGTCGATGAACATTTCTATCGTCCAGAATCCTGGTTCCTCAGTCAGGGAGCCCGTTATGACAATTATGACAGAAAAGGTCCTAAGGTCTTTGCCGGAGAATATGCCTGCCACGGAGCCGGCAAGAAATGGAATCATTTCGAGGCCTCACTCCTGGAGGCAGCATTTATGACCACACTTGAGAGAAATGCCGATATCGTGCATATGTCATCGTATGCTCCTTTGTTTGCACACGTAGAAGGATGGCAGTGGAGACCTGATATGATCTGGTTCGACAACCTTCGCAGTTTCCGCTCGTGCAGCTGGTATGTGCAGAAGCTCTATATGCAGTATTGTGGTACCAATGTCTTGAAACTCACAGATATGGAGGGAGCCAATGTCACCGGGGCGGACGGAATTTTCGCAAGCTCTGTGTATGATGAGGACAATGGCTGTATATATATAAAGGTAATCAATGTTTCGGACCGGCCTCGTGAAGTAAAGGTCAATTTCGAAGGACTCCGTAAGAAGGACATCCTTACTGGAGTCGAGGCTGTGAGCTTTCACTGCGATGATCCGGATGCGGAGAACACTCTCGATGAACCATATAAGATCGTTCCACAGACAACTTCCCTGGACTTTGAGGGAAAGACTCTGGAAACGACAGCTGCTCCAAAGACATTTATGGTTTATGTGATCAGGAAATGAGATCGGAATAGCACAATAATTGACAATCGTATCGCTGATTAAATGTTAGTGATATGAAACGTCGTTTTGAAAATCTTACAAAAGGGGCTGCCCGTGCGATAAAGCACTGGTGGCTCCTTGCCGTTGCGGGTATTCTTTGCATCCTTCTCGGCATCGTGGTATTTGCTTTCCCTTTGCAAAGCTATGTGACATTGGCAATACTTTTCGGAGTGCTTCTGCTCATCGTAGGAGCGGCTAAGCTCATTTCAGCATCTACGAGTGCCAATTTCTTTATGATGAGGGGATATGTGATCGTTTCCGGTGTGCTGGATCTGCTGATCGGAATCTTCCTTTGCATCTATCCGGGAGTCACTTTGGTAGCCCTGCCTATAATGATGGGATTCTGGATGATGTACAACAGTTTCGTGCTTATCGGATTCTCCGGTGACTTTGATACATTCGGTATTCCGGGATCAGGATGGGTGATCGGAGGCGGTATCCTCCTTCTTATTCTGTCGATTCTTGTGCTTGTGAATCCTTTCGGTGCGGGAATTGCTACAGTGGTGGTGCTGGCGGGCGTCGGCCTCATTGTCTTCGGAATCCTCTTGATTTCATTGTCAATGAAACTCAAGGAAATCCACCGGAATTTTGATTCCGAGTACGTCCGTTAGTTTGAGTAGTGTTGTGTTAGTGGCAGTCGGATGGCCGTTCAAAGCCATCCGGCTGTGTTGTTTTATCTTATGCAGAGATTTACGATGGATTTTGCCGGCATCTTGACAGTGATCTTACCGTCCTTTACCTTGAAATCCTTGAACTCCACCGGACTGACCTTTGAAGGAGAGTCGAAGTCATTATGATCCGTAATGTCCTTTGATGTGAGGATTTCTCCTGTTACTGAAAGCTTTCCGTCAGCAGCAATTGAAACAATGATCTCAGCATCATTCTCAAGATCTGTATTTGTGAGGGTTACATTGACCGCTCCCTCTGCATTACGGGATGCTGTGGCATCTACGACAGGGCATTCACGGCCGTTGGCGTCGGTGAATGTCATTGAACTGCAGGTGAGCGGGAGGAATGTAGCTTCCTGATGTACATTGTACATTCTGAATACGTGGTAGGTAGGAGTGAGGACCATCTTGTCGTCCTTTGTCAGGACCATAGACTGGAGCACATTGGCTATCTGGGCGATATTGGCCATTTTTAGCCTCTTTGTGTATTTGTGGAAGATGTTGAGGCTTAGAGAAGCTACCATTGCGTCTCGCATAGTGTTCTGCTGATAGAGGTGTCCGGGATTGGTGCCAGGCTCCACATCGAACCAGGTTCCCCATTCGTCCAGAAGCAGATCCACCTTGTTTTCAGGGTCGTAGCTGTCCATAATGGCGATATGACGTTTGATGACGCTCTCGACCTCCACAGCCTTGCCGAGGGTGTTGTAATATTCCTCAGCATTGAATTGTGTAGCTGATCCTTTGCTGCCGTTCCATCCCTTGACTGTGTAATAATGGAGGGAAATACCGTCTGTATGGTTCGCTATATTCTTCATCAGGACCTCAGTCCAATTATAATCATAGTCAGTAGCACCGCTGGCCACCTTGTACAGCACATTGTCACCGAAATTGCGGCAATAGGTCTGATAGCGTCTGTAAAGGTGAGTGTAATAATCCACTACCATATTTCCGCCGCAGCCCCAGCTCTCGTTTCCGACCCCAAGGTACTTGACCTTCCAAGGCTCGGTACGGCCGTTCTGCGCTCTGAGTCTTGCCATCGGACCATCCGGTGCAGTCATATATTCCACCCATTTGGCGAGCTCTTCCACAGTGCCTGATCCGACATTGCCGCTGATGTAAGGCTCGCAACCTATCATTTCGCAGAGGTTCAGGAACTCGTGTGTGCCGAATGAATTGTCTTCCACTGTGCCTCCCCAGTTGCTGTTGACCATACGAGGTCTGTCTTCGCGAGGACCGATACCGTCTCTCCAGTGATATTCGTCTGCAAAGCATCCTCCCGGCCATCTCATAACAGGAACCTTCAATGTCTTGAGTGCTTCCAGAACATCGGTTCTGTAACCGTCTATATTAGGTATTTCGGAATCAGGACCCACCCATAGTCCTCCGTAGATGCACGAGCCCAGATGCTCTGCGAACTGTCCGTAGATTTCCTTAGGGATGATCTGTCCGTCAGTGATGTCGCTGTCTATGTTTATAATGACTTTCATCTGACCGGCAGCCGATACCGGAATAACAACTGCTAAGATAGCTGCAAGAAAGAATTTTTTCATATAAAATGTTTTAGCGTTGATCTATCTGTTGTATTCTTATGTGCTATATGCTTCAGTCTGGATAGATATCTCAAGATCTGCTATTGTAATTTACAATATCATCTGCAAGATAGGAAAATTTTATTCAAATCAACATTGCAGTTGCATACAAAAATAATTATATTTGAAAAAATATCGGATTGATGTATTTTTTAAAATATAACCTTGCAGCTGCGGTGATTCTTGTCTTGATCTCGTGTGTACGATCCGGCCAGGATGTACCGTTGACTGTGGGGAATCCTTATCTACCTTTATGGGAACATATTCCGGACGGTGAGCCTTATATTTTCGAGGATCCTTATACCCTGAGAAACAATATCAATCCTGTGGTGAACAATACCGACGGCTCGATTGTAGGCTACAAATATTTCAATTTCGATTCTACGGCCGGCCGTAAGAATCTGAATCTGATTCTCAATGCTGTGCCGGAGGGTATTGACGGAACGATCACCGTTATGGCCGACAGGCCTTGGACATCTCAGGGTGGTGTGGTTCTGGGAAGTATTGATCTTAAGGCTGGTATGCCTGCAGAGCCGACTGATCTGCATATTGCTGTTTCTGAGCTTGCGAAGATGAGCGGCAAGCACGCCGTTTATCTGAAATTCTCTTCGGATCTCAAGGGAAAGTCCATATGTGTGCTTAATACGATAAAATTCAAATAACACTATCTTATGAAAACTAAACTGACCTTTTTGTCTTTTATTGCTTTTGCGGTTCTGAGCGCTTGTAGCGGAGCTGTAAGACAGGATGAGAACGGTGTTACCGTGAAGGTGAGGCAGCCTGTGGAAAACGGCCCTGCTCTTGTGCGTCTTGAGGTGATGGGTGAGAAGCTGATCCGTGTTTCTGCAACTCCGGAAAAGAAGTTTGCAGATCCGCAGAGCCTTGTGGTACTTCCTGTTGCGGAGAAGACCGCCTTTGAGGTTACTCAAGCAGGCGAGACCGTGACTGTGTCTACATCTGAAGTCAAGGCTAATGTTTGTACTGCTACAGGTGCAGTGTGGTTCACTGACCTTGAAGGCAATGTCATACTTGCCGAGCAGAAAGGCGGCGGAAAGTCTTTCGCGCCAATCGAAGTGGATGGTACACACGGATACTCTTTCCGTCAGGTATTCGAGTCTCCGGAGGATGAGGCATTCTACGGACTTGGCCAGCATCAGGCAGACGAATTCAACTATAAGGGAAAGAACGAACAGCTTTTTCAGTATAATACGAAGGTCTCTGTTCCTTTCATCGTGTCGAATAAAGGATATGGTCTCCTGATGGATAGCTATTCCATTATGCGTTTCGGTAATCCTCAGGATTATAAGCAGTTGGGAGAAGTATTCAAGCTTTATAACAAGGAAGGAAAGGAAGGATGTCTTACAGGTACATATGATCCGGCAGATGGTGAGACAGTGGTCAGAGACGAGCCAAAGATCTATTTTGAGCATCTTGTGGCGCCTGAAATGGCCAGGGTCGTGAATCTTCCGGAAGATTTCCAGTTCTATAATTCCAAGGTAAGATATGAAGGATCGATCGAGGCTCCCGTTACAGGTGAGTATCAGTTCATTCTTTACTATGCAGGTTATACGACTGTCAATATCGACGGAAAGGAAGTCGTTCCTGAGCGTTGGAGAACAGCCTGGAACCCGAATGCATATAAGTTTACTGTAAGTCTTGAAGCCGGCAAGAAGGTACCTCTTGAGATTGATTGGCAGCCTGACGGAGGAGTTTCCTATTGCGGACTTCGCGTTTATGATGTGGTAGATCCCGTAGAGCAGGCCAAGCATTCCTGGTGGAGCGAGATGAGCAAGCAGATGGACTGGTATTTCATTGCCGGCGACGATGCGGACGAGATCATCAGCGGTTACCGTACCCTTACAGGAAAAGCTCAGATTATGCCGAAGTGGGCAATGGGATACTGGCAGAGCCGCGAGAGGTACAAGACTTCGACCGAGATGATCCAGGCTCTCGAAGGTTTCCGTAAGAGAAACATCCCTATCGACAATATCGTGATGGACTGGAGCCATTGGGAAGAGGATGCCTGGGGCAGCCACGAGTTCGATCCTGCACGCTTCCCGGATCCTAAGGGAATGGTTGATTCCATCCATAATATGGGTGCCCGGATGATGATTTCCGTATGGCCTAAGTTCTATTTGGATACCGAGCATTACAAGGAACTCAACGAGAAGGGCTGGATGTACAACAAGGCTAACGAAGACGGCATCCGTGACTGGATCGGTCAGGGTTATCTCTATGGATTCTATGATGCTTATGCTCCAGGTGCCCGTGAACTTTTCTGGAAGCAGATGTATGACCATTACTATCCTCTCGGAATCGATGCGTGGTGGATGGATGCATCCGAGCCTAACGTGCGCGACTGTACCGATATGGACTACAGAAAGGCTCTTTGCGGCCCGACAGCCCTTGGCTCTTCTACAGAGTATTTCAACACATACTCGATCGTCAATGCTGACGCAATCTATAACGGACAGCGTGGCGTAGATCCGGACAAACGTGTATTCCTACTTACCAGAAGTGGTTTCGCAGGACTTCAGAGATATTCTACAGCCACCTGGAGCGGTGACATCGCTACCCGTTGGGAAGATATGAAGGCTCAGATTTCTGCCGGACTCAACTTCGCTATCAGCGGTATCCCATATTGGACAATGGATATCGGAGGTTTCTGCGTGGAGAACCGTTTCGTGGCAGGTCAGGAGGTCTTTGACCGTACAGGTCGTGAGAATGAGGATCAGAAGGAATGGCGTGAGCTCAACACCCGCTGGTTCCAGTTCGGAGCATTCTGTCCGCTCTTCCGTGCACACGGTCAGTATCCTTTCCGCGAACCTTGGGAAATCGCTCCGGAGGGACATCCTGCATATGAGTCTATCGTATATTACACCAAGCTCCGTTACGCCCTTATGCCTTATATCTATTCATTGGCAGGTATGACCTGGTTCGAGGACTATACGATTATGCGTCCTCTGATTATGGACTTCCTCGGTGACAGGGTAGTGGAGAATATAGGTGACACATATATGTTCGGTCCTGCATTCCTTGTGGCTCCAGTATATGAATACGGTGCGCGTACCCGTGAGGTTTATTTCCCTGAGACTGAGGGATGGTATGACTTCTATACCAATAAGTTCATCGCAGGAGGACAGACAAAGACCGTGGATGCTCCTTATGCTCAGATGCCTCTTTATGTCCGTGCCGGTTCTATTGTTCCTTTCGGACCTGAGATCCAGTGGACTGATCAGAAGCCGGCTGATGTGATCGACCTCTATATATATCAGGGCGCTGACGGAAGCTTCACTCTTTATGAGGATGAGAATGTGAACTACAACTACGAGAAGGGTGCATATTCTATGATCGAGTTCTCTTACAATGAAAAGATGAAGCTTCTCTCGATCGAGGAGCGTCAGGGTGAGTTCCCAGGAATGCTCGAAGAAAGAGTGTTCAATATCATTCCTGTTTCGAAGGATGGTATCGGTAAACAGCAGACTGTGAAGTACAATGGTCTTTCAATGAAGGTAGTGCTGTAGTGTTATGAGTTGGACGGTCTGAGGGTGTCATTATATATGGATAAAACTTAAATTTTATGTATCTTTTAGGTTATGATATCGGAAGCTCGTCAGTCAAGGCGAGTCTCGTGGATGCTCAGACTGGCAGATGTCTAAGTTCGGCATTCTATCCAAAGTCAGAGGCTGCCATTATGGCTGTAAAGCCAGGCTGGGCTGAACAGGAGCCGTCGTCCTGGTGGGAGAATCTCAAACTCGCGACATCTGCAGTGTTGTCTGGCTCAGGAGCGCATCCTGCAGATATCAAGGCGATCGGTATCTCATATCAGATGCACGGCCTTGTATGCGTGGACAAGAATCTCAATGTCCTCCGTCCATCCATCATCTGGTGTGACTCTCGTGCTGTTCCTTACGGCCAGAAGGCATTCGATGAGATGGGACACGAACTTTGCTTGAGCCATCTGCTTAATTCTCCAGGTAACTTCACCGCTTCCAAGCTGGCTTGGGTAAAGGAAAATGAGCCCGAACTTTATGCGAAGATCTACAAGATAATGCTTCCTGGAGATTATATCGCAATGAAGCTCAGCGGAGAAGTCTGCACTACTGTTTCAGGCCTTTCAGAAGGAATGCTGTGGGACTTTGCAGAGAATGCGCCTGCCAGGATTCTTCTGGACTATTACGGCTTCGACGAGAGTCTCATCCCTGAAATCCGTCCTACATTCTCCGAGCAGGGAAGAGTGAGCGAGGCTGCTGCACTTGAACTCGGGCTTGCTGCCGGTATCCCTATCACTTACCGTGCCGGCGACCAGCCGAACAATGCATTGTCACTCAATGTGTTCAATCCTGGTGAAATCGCTTCTACTGCTGGTACTTCGGGAGTTGTGTACGGCGTTCTCGGCGATGTGAACTATGATCCTAAGTCTCGCGTCAATACATTCGCACACGTAAATCATACTGCAGACCAGACCCACCTTGGTGTCCTTCTCTGCATTAATGGTACCGGAATCCTCAATTCGTGGATGAAGAGGAATGTCGCTCCGGAGGGCATTTCATATTCGGCTATGAATGACCTTGCTGCCCTTGCTCCTGTCGGAAGTGCAGGAGTCAGCATACTTCCGTTCGGAAACGGTGCGGAACGTATGCTTGAAAATAAGGAAACGGGCAGTTCGATACACGGAGTGAACTTCAATGTACACAGCAAGGCTCATCTTCTTCGTGCAGCGCAGGAGGGCATCGTATTCTCGTTCAAGTATGGAATCGAGATTATGGAACAGATGGGAATGAATGTAAGCAAGATCCACGCTGGTCACGCCAATATGTTCCTCAGCCCGATCTTCCGCAATACTCTTGCAGGAGTAACCGGCGCGGTGATTGACCTTTATGATACAGACGGCTCGGTCGGTGCAGCCAAGGGAGCTGGTATAGGTGCCGGCATATATAAGGACAATAAAGAAGCCTTCTCGACTCTTGAGAAGCTGGCAGTGATCGAACCTTCTGACACAGAAGCTTATACAGCTGCATACGAAGTCTGGAAGTCGCGCCTCTGATGTCATTCTGACGAGCGCATCTCTCTAATGTCATTCTGAGAAGCGCAGCGACGTGAGAATCTATAAACCAATTAAAATATCACTACTAAAACTATGGCAACAAAAGAATTTTTCCCTGGTATCGGTAAGATCCGGTTCGAAGGAAAGGAAAGCAGGAACCCTATGGCTTTCCGCTATTATGATGCAAAGAAGGTAGTACTCGGCAAGACAATGGCTGAGTGGCTCAAGTTTTCTATGGCTTGGTGGCACACACTCTGTGCAGAGGGTGCAGACCAGTTCGGTGGTGGAACAAAGACTTTTCCTTGGAATGGTGAGGCTTGCCCTATCCAGGCAGCTAAAGATAAGGTGGATGCCGGTTTCGAGTTTATGCAGAAGATCGGTATCGAGTACTATTGCTTCCACGATGTGGACCTTGTCGACGAGGGTGCCGATGTCGAGGAATATGAAGCTAACCTCAAGCAGATCGTAGCCTATCTTAAGGAGAAGCAGGCTGAGACAGGCATCAAGCTTCTTTGGGGAACAGCCAATGTATTCGGCCATAAGAGATATATGAACGGTGCAGCTACCAACCCTGACTTCGATGTTGTGGCTCGTGCAGCTGTCCAGATCAAGAACGCTATTGACGCGACTATTGAGCTTGGTGGTACGAACTATGTGTTCTGGGGTGGCCGTGAGGGTTATATGAGCCTTCTGAATACTGACCAGAAGCGTGAAAAGGAGCATCTTGCTATGATGCTTACTCTCGCACGTGATTATGCTCGTGCAAAGGGCTTTACAGGTACATTCCTCATCGAGCCTAAGCCAATGGAGCCTACAAAGCATCAGTATGATGTGGATACTGAGACAGTTATCGGCTTCCTTAAGGCGCACGGTCTTGAGAATGACTTCAAAGTGAATATCGAGGTGAACCACGCAACTCTTGCCGGTCACACATTCGAGCACGAGCTCGCTTGTGCAGTGGATGCAGGTATGCTCGGTTCTATCGACGCTAACCGCGGTGACTATCAGAACGGCTGGGATACTGACCAGTTCCCTATCGATGCATTCGACCTTACTCAGGCAATGATGCAGATCATCCGTAACGGAGGTCTCGGAAACGGTGGTACTAACTTCGACGCCAAGACCCGTCGTAACTCTACTGACCTCGAGGATATCTTCATCGCCCATATCGCAGCTATGGATGCAATGGCTCGAGCTCTAGAGAGCGCTGCTGCTCTTCTTGAGGAGTCTCCGCTCTGCAAGATGGTGGCGGAGCGTTATGCAAGCTTCGACGAGGGTCTCGGTAAGAAATTCGAGAACGGTGAGCTTACTCTTGAGGATGTCTATGCGTACGGTAAGAAGGTCAATGAGCCTAAGCAGATTTCAGGAAAGCAGGAACTTTATGAGGCTATCCTCAATATGTATTGCTAATGAGTACGAATAATGACAAAGGCAGCAAGGGCTATCTCTTATCGATAGTCCTGGTAGCAGTTATAGGAGGCTTGCTGTTCGGATACGACACAGCAGTCATTTCCGGAGCAGAAAAAGGCCTCCAGGCATTCTTTATGGGTGCCGGTGACTTTGTATACACTGACTTCCTTCACGGTATCACATCGTCCAGCGCTCTTCTGGGATGTATTGTCGGTGCAGCTCTTTCCGGATTTCTTGCATCAAGACTCGGCCGTAAGAAGTCCCTTATTATGGCTGGAGTATTCTTCTTTCTCTCTGCTCTTGGATCTTATTTTCCTGAATTCCTTTTCTTTCCTAAGGGTGAGCCGACATTCTCTCTTCTGATTGCATTCAACCTTTACCGTGTACTTGGAGGTCTCGGTGTCGGACTTGCTTCTGCCATCTGCCCTATGTATATCGCTGAGGTGGCTCCGAGCGATATGCGTGGTACCCTTGTTTCCTGGAATCAGTTTGCGATCATCTTCGGTCAGCTCGTGGTGTATTTTGTGAACTTCATCATCCTTGGTGACCATATCGCTCCTGCCATCCAGAAAGTGGCTGAAGGTATGAATCAGATTATGAATCCAGGTGAAGCACAGTGGATGATCGAGACAGGCTGGAGATATATGTTTGTAAGTGAAGCAGTTCCTGCAGGACTCTTCACTGTACTGCTTTTCCTCGTTCCAGAGACTCCACGCTATCTTGCTATGACAGGCAAGGATGCTCAGGCTCTTGCTATTCTCGCAAAAATCAACGGACAGTCAAAGGCTCAGGAGATTCTTGCAGACATCAAGGCTACAGTTACTGAAAAGACAGAGAAACTCTTTACTTACGGATGGCTTGTGATTTTCGTAGGTATTATGCTCAGCGTCTTCCAGCAGGCCGTCGGAATCAATGCTGTCCTTTACTTTGCCCCTCGTATATTCGAGTCTCTTGGTATGGGCAATCCTATGATGCAGACCGTGCTTATGGGTGTCGTGAACATAACTTTCACTCTCGTAGCGATCTTTACAGTCGAGAAGTGGGGCCGTAAGCCTCTCCTCATCTGGGGATCTCTCGGAATGGCTCTCGGAGCTGCCGGAGTGGCCGTGACAAGCGTTTCCGCAGCCCTTCCTCCAGTGGTGGCAGTAATCAGCATAATGGTCTATAGTGCGTCATTTATGTTCAGCTGGGGACCTATCTGCTGGGTACTCATCTCTGAGATTTTCCCTAATACCATCCGTGGTGCGGCCGTGGCTATTGCTGTGGCATTCCAGTGGATCTTCAACTTCATTGTCTCATCGACTTTCCTTCCTATGTACAATATGAGCCTCGGTTCGATGGGAGAGAACTTCGGTCACGCCTTCACATACGGCCTCTACGGAGTGATCTGCATCATCGCTGCTATCTTTGTCTGGAAGCTCGTCCCTGAAACAAAGGGCAAGACCCTCGAAGATATGTCAAGACTCTGGAAGAAGTAGATCTTTATTCTCAGTGTAAAATAATGCCGCTCGTAGGAATCCTATTTTTCCTGCGAGCGGTATTATTTAATTACAATATACCGCTCGGGCCTATATAAGGCAAAAGTCGCACGAGCGGTATGCGGTAGAGGGAAATGTTGTCCAATTAAGCACAATGCCTGACATATATTTCTCCACGAAAAGGCCATTATCGTGGAGAAACTCATCATACTGATCTAAACTGTATCCGTTTTATGGCTAAATTTAGCTTAGCGAAGCACTTTGTCCGTATCTAAGCCGGTATTTACGGACAAACGTCACAAATAACCAGGAAATTTTGGGGGCCAATAATTTAACGGGACAAAGCCCGTACTTCATAATGCATTAATTTACAGTATATTACATATTTAAGGGTCGGTAAATTTACCGACCCTTCATTGCTTAATTGACTGATGGCCATATATTTATATGATACGTGTAATGTAAAATTGCTTGCGTTTCTCCATCTTTTGGATGATTTCGTAGAGTAAATGCACAAAGCAGACAGAGCGGCCCTTAGGATGAGCTGCGTTGTCTGCTTTGAGCTGCCGAATTTCGTATACTTCGGCAGCGGTGTGCCACAAAACAGCTTGTTCTGGGTGCACCGCTGCCAGAAAGTAATGTTTAATCAATGATCGTCACGTTATTGTAAAGATGTATATCGTTCCAAGAATTTATCAGCTGTGGATTAAAAGTCGTATTCTGTGATTTTATCCCGATAGATGCTTAGAGATGAATTTTTATATTGCTTAGCGTAACCTCTTGGGACATAGATGTGCTGTAGTTCTGGAAGGAAACTTCCTAGGCTATAGTCCTTCGGGTCAGTACATTTGCAGTATATGTCAGTAAGCATAGGACAGTTATCTGCACCATTGCTGAATATTTCCAATGAGGACGGGAGAACCAATGTCGTCAGAGCCGCACATCCGTTGAATGCTCCGTATATTTCCCTGACTCCTTCTGGTATGCTTATCTCAGTCAGATTGTTGCATTCACTGAACGCATAAGATTCAATTATTTCCACTGTAGCCGGTACCTCGAATGATGTGATTGGAGTATAGGAGAATGCGCCTCTTTCAATGACTTTTACATCACCTTTGATCGTAATATCCTCAAGTCTTGAATTCAGGAACAGATTCTGGCTGATTTCAGTTATACCGGAAGGAAGTGTTATTGCTTTTAGTCCGGAGTCGCTGAATGCATATCGTTTCAGTGATTCAAGGGATTCGGGGAGATGTATGCTCTGAAGTTTGGAGCAATATGAAAAGGCACCATCCCCGATGCTTTTGATTCCATCAGGAAGGGTTACATTCTCCAATCGGCTGCATCCGTGGAAGACTTCACTTTCCAGAACGTCGATATCTGATGGTAGTACAATGCTCACCAATCTATGACATTGGCTGAAGGCAGAACTTCCTATATGCTTCAAACCCGAAGGAAAGTCTATCCTGTCAATTGAACCACAATAACTGAAGGCTGCAATTCCTATAGACTCAAGATTTTCCGGAAGATCGAAAGCCTCGAGATATAAGCAGTTATAGAATGCTTCATCACCAATATGTTTTATTGTATTCGGCAGACGGACTCTGCATAACTTGAACCAATCTTTCGTAAATGCTTTTGCCGGGAGGCTGTTGACCGTATTCTTGAATTCTATCACACCTCTGCCATTGGAATAAGAGTGTGAAATGATGTCTTCCTCTGCAAAGCCTATATGCTCCATCTGATTGTCATCCGTTGTCTTGTACCAGATCTGGTTGTCAGGTATGATGACTTCTTCAGACCAATGATTCTCTTCTTGCTCATTTACAGGCTTTTCGCATGAAGAAGCCAAGCAGCACGCAGTGATCATGCATAGGAAATAGAATACTCTTCTCATTGTCGGAATTTTTAAAGGTTCCAGCCGCAGTGGGCGAGGAACCACTGGATGTCCTCTTCACTCAGGCGTGGCTGCTGCTTGAGGATTTCAGGAAGATTGTTGTAGTTCTTCATAAATGCCTCAGTGAGTTCTGCTGCCTTTTCCGGTGCATAGAGGATAGCCTCGTTGATATTGCCCATCATAGCGAGATCGTCGATCGGGTCAGCTCCGGTGCGGAACTTGAGGGCCTCGATGCTTCGTGCCATACGGCGTGACAGACCGATAAGTCCCTGAGCGATTGCAGGCTGTGCGTCTGAGTATGTAATGACAATATTCTTTTCTGAAGAACAGTCTGTTACCGGTACGTCGATTACGAATGCAAGGTTTTCTCCAAGGTATTCATAAGAAACATTCTCTCCATTGACGGTTACATTTACCGGAGCCTGGCTTGCGAGAACCTTTACCTTGAAGTTTCTTTCCGAAGGCATTCCGGAGTAAGAACCCTTACGTGATGCTATGGTGATGGTCTGAGTGTTTCCGTTCCATCTGTTGGCAAGAGAGGTTGTTGCGAATGAATCCGCATAGTCCTTGTCGTTACCTGCGTCCTCATACATATTGAAGCATCCTTCTCCACCAGGGAATACTGTTACATAGATGTCCTCATCGTTGCTGTTGAGGTTCTCTACTTCTTTTCCGTAGAAAGGAAGAACGGAACCGGCCTTGATGTAGATACCATACTCATCAAGTGCGAAATTGCGCTTTACTACAGCGCCACCTTCGAGAAGGACTCCGGTGTGAAGCTCATACCAGCTGCCTTCCGGAAGCCAGATCTCCATCTGGGCGAATCCATCTGTCATAGGCTTGGTGACAGGAGCGATGAGCATATCATCTCCGAACATATACTGGCTGCGGAATCTTACGTCATATGCTTCCTCGGCTGCAGGCCAATCGTAGTACAAAGGACGGCAGAGAGCGATACCGTCGTCATATCCCTTACGTGCCATTGTGTAGATGTATGGGGCCATATCGTAACGCTGACGTACTGTCTGACGGATGACATTGGTATATTCCTCTGTGAATACCCAAGGCTCCTTGTTGAGCGCTCCGCTCTTGGAACTGTGTGTGCGCATCACAGGGCTGAAACCACCATACTGAAGCCATCTTGTGTACATTTCAGGATCTATTGTATTTCCGAGGTGGCCTCCGATGTCGTGGCTCCAATATCCGTAGAGTACATTTGATGCAGTGGAAGTGAAATATGGCTGGAATTCAAGCGATTTCCAGGTAATGGTCGCATCTCCTGAGAAGCCGATCTGATAGCGATGGTTTCCAAGACCTCCCCAACGATGGTAAAGCAGAGGACGCTTGTCACCGTTACGCTCCATATCTGTAAAGTAGGCGTAGTTGATCCACCAGGTGTTGTGGAGCTTGTCAAGCTTTGTGTCGAATACGTGCTGCTGCCAGTCGAGCCACCAGAAATCGACGCCTTCCTTCTGCATAGGATGCATTACCTGCTCGAACATATTGCTCATAAATTCCTTATCGGAGTTTATCCATTCGATACGGTCCTTTGAAGATGGGGCCTTGCCCAGACTCTTTGCGAGGGCAGGGTAGCATTCCTCCCAATGGTCGAATCCGTCAGCCGGGTGAAGATTCAGTGTGACCTTCAAGCCTTCATCCTTGAGATAATCCATAAATTTTTTCGGATCAGGGAATATGCTCTTGTTCCAGGTCCAGCCGGTCCAGCCACCGCGTCCCGGATCGGTATAATGCCAGTCCATATCCACTACGAGCACGTCCAGAGGAATATCGTATGCGTGGAATTTATCTACCAAAGTACGCATCTCTCTGTCAGAGTATGCCCAGTAACGGCTCCACCAGTAACCGAAAGTAAAGCGTGGAGGAAGCGGCATCTTTCCTGCAAATACGGTGAAATCCTTCAATGCTGCCTTATAGTCCTGACCATATGCCATAAAATACCAATCCTGGCATTCCTTGGTCTCTCTTTCCTTTACCCAAGCCCAGTCAGAGTCATCGAAAAGGTAGCTTTCAGATTCGTCGATGAGTGTCCAACCGTCTCTTGCAAGGATTCCGTCCTCGAACTGACGGATTTCACCTTTCTTTATGTCTGCCACCCAGGTCTGGGTCTGCAAGTCTCCGTCCAGTCCGTCCAATGTTCTGAATGTACCTTTGAGGTTTTCTTTCTGCTCCATTCCGGGCTTCCAGGTGAAGAATCCGTCATTGGCTTTGATTGTAAGATTGGATGCGTCGAACTTTCCGCTTCCGGTCTTATATTCGAGTGTCATTCTGCTTGTCTCGATCCTGACCTTCTTACCTATTCTTCTGATCTTGTAGTCAACCGAAGGGTAATCTCTTTCTGAGGCAACAAAGGATGCCAGATCGTTGAACTTGCCTTCCGGCTGCCATTCAAGACGGATAACTCCGTCAGTAATCACTGTGAAGCGCACCAGATTGTCCTGATATGCAATATTGCTTTCGGATTGTGCGGAAAGTGATGCTGCAATCAGAAGCATCACTGAGATGAAAAAAATCTTTACTCTTGTCATAAAACATTGATCATATATCTTGTAAACATAGGTAAAATTCCTTAAATAACCAACGGGAAACCTGTGTCAGTTGGGTGACCGGTAGGGTTTTCTGTGTGAGAAGAACAGATAAAAATCCCGTATCAGTCATAGCGACCGATACGGGATCATATGAGCAAAGGATAGGTTTAGAGATTGTTCTTCTCGATATCCTTGAAGTATCTGTATGTGTTCACCTTGAGTTCTCCTACTGCGAGTTCGTCCGCAACGATGATTCCGTGTGGATGTGCCTGAAGAGCAGAAAGGGTGCAGGCCTGTGAATAAGCTCCTTCGATGGCTGCCTTGAGGGCATTGGCCTTCTTGTGACCGAAGGCGAGAACGAGAACTTCCTTCGCATCCATTACTGTACCGACACCTACTGTAAGAGCTGTGGTAGGAACCTTGCTGAGGTCACCGTCGAAGAAACGTGAGTTTACGAGGATGGTGTCATATGTGAGGCTCTTTACTCTTGTACGTGAAACGAGTGATGAGTAAGGCTCGTTGAATGCGAGGTGACCGTCTTCACCTACACCGCCCATAAAGAGGTCGATTCCGCCGGCTGCAGCTATCTTTTCCTCGTATGCAGCGCACTCTGCAGCGAGATCCTCTGCATTTCCGTTGAGGATATTGATGTTTTCTTTCGGAACATCCACGTGATCGAAGAAGTTCCTTGCCATAAACGAGTGGTAGCTTTCTGGATGCTCCTCAGGGAGTCCTACATACTCGTCCATATTGAATGTGATTACATTCTTGAAGGATACTTCTCCAGCCTTGTACATACGGATGAGTTCCTGATAAGTTGCCACTGGAGTTCCTCCGGTAGGAAGTCCGAGAACGAATGGCTTGTCAGTTACGGCAGCCTTCGCCTTGATGCGCGACACTATATAGCGTGCAGCCCAAACAGAGCCTTTCGCGCTGTTTTCATTGATGATAACTCTCATATTCTTAAAATAATTTTACAAATACTTCAATTGCCTGATATTCAGCCATTCCGAGCTCATCGTAGAGGCGAGCGGTGTTTTGTGTCCTCTCTTCTGCCCTCTGCCAGAATTCGCGTGGATCTTCGCCTGGGAACGGCACGATATCCTTCTGTGAGAGGTGACGGTAGATGGCGTGACGTTTCTTGATCACTTCATCAGGGCTGAGTGGAACTGCCATATCGACCTTTCCAAGCTCCCACTCCATCCAGGCTCCTCTGTAAAGCCATACGTGGCAGTCTTCGAGCCAAGCCTCTCCCTTGAGCTGGTTGATAGCCTCAAGAACAGCCTCCGTGCATACACGATGTGTGCCGTGAGGGTCAGCGAGGTCACCGGCAAGATAAATCTGATGTGGCTGAACCTTCTGGAGAAGTTCAATGATGATGTCGATGTCGGCCTGTGTACGTTCTCCCTTCTTGATTCCTCCGGTCTCGTAGAACGGAAGGTTAAGGAAGTGGCAGTTGGTCTGGTCGTTGAGGCCGAATGAGCGTACTGCGCTCTTTGCCTCTGCACGTCTGATGGCTCCCTTGAGGTTCAGAAGAGCTCTCGGCTCAGGCTGACCAGGCTTCTTTGATGCAATGATTTCCTTCACCTCGTCAAATCTGTCTCCGAATCCGAGTTCGCGTGCGGCATCCATATGCTGGAGCACCACATCATCGTGAACGGCTACATTACCAGAAGTTTCATATGCTACGTGTACATCGTGTCCCTGCTCTACAAGACGTATGAATGTACCTCCCATCGAAATGACGTCATCGTCAGGATGTGGAGAGAAAATGACCACCTTTTTAGGGAACGGTGCAGACGGAACCGGTCTTGTGCTGTCGTCAGCATTCGGTTTTCCTCCCGGCCATCCGGAAATGGTATGCTGAAGGTCATTGAATACCTTTATATTGATCTGTGCATAAGGACCGTGCTGCTCGAGAAGCTCTCCCAGACCGTGCTTCAGGTAATCGCCCTGAGTGAGTTTCAGGATCGGCTTGTGTACCTGTTCGCAGAGCCATACTACAGCTTTTCTGATGAATTTAGGAGTCCATTCACAAGGACCGACAAGCCAAGGGGCTACGTTTCTGATAAGCAGGCTTGCCGCATTTTCGTCAATATATGATGAGATGTTCTCGTGTCTCTGGAGGAATGAAACCGGGCACATAGGATCAATAGGATCCTCGGTGAACTGCTTCACTATCTGAGCCTTATCCTCGCCCCAGCCGATCAGGTGGATTTTCTTTGCAGAAAGCATTGTAGAAATACCCATTCCGATGGCTTTGTCCGGAGTCTCGGCTATGTTGGCAAAGTTCTTGGATTCTCTTTTTCTTGAGCTGTAAGGCAGGAGGATTGTCCTTGTCCTGCTCTTGTCAGAAGCACCTGCCTCATTGAATCCTATCTGTCCCTGCATTCCGGTTCCCATAACGAGAAGGTCGAGTCCTGTGGCCTTTGCGTCGAAGTCGGCGCAGAATGCTGTGACTGCTTCAGTGTCAAGGATTTCAGTAAGCTTAGGTATATGTACGTTTTCTGGTTTTATGTCGATATGAGCCAGAAGGTCGCTGTACAATCTGCGGTTGCGGCTCTGATTGTCTGCCGGAGCAGGGTAGTATTCGTCAATGCAGAAGATTTCGACATTTCGGAATGAAACCTTTCCTTCCTTATGAAGTCTGACCAAAGACTTGTAGAGAGGTACCGGTGATGAGCCTGTACTCAGACCAAGGCGATAGACACCATCGCATTTGTTTATCGCATCAGCGATCTTAACGGCAAGGCGCTCGCTTGCGGCATCTTCGTCTTCAAAGATATGAGCGGGTATCCTTTCATAACTGTGCTTGATTCCGATAGGAAGTCCGGCTTCGATGAGGCCTCCGTCTTTTGGCAAGGTAAATTTACTCATATTTTTAAATATTTTTATTGTATCCAGCAAAGATATGAAATTTTTTTGTATTTATTGAACGATCTCCTATTTGCAGACCATAATGTCAAGAATCATATTATCGGTATGCTGCATTCCGACAGAACCGATCTGTCCGAGATTCTGAATTGTCTTTTCAATGTCGTTTTCAATGATGCCGTCGTGCGCAGATATGCATATGCCTTCACGTGCGAGGACAGCAGACTGAAGGGCGCTTGAAACGCCGGAAGCTACCTTCATCGCGCAGCCGACCTTCGCTCCGTCGCAGACCATTCCGGTGATGTTTCCGATCATATTCTTGATGGCCGCACATATCTGTCCGTAGTCACCGCCTCTGAGATATACCAGTCCGCAGGACGATCCGGTAGATGCGATCACGCAGCCGCAAAGGGCAGAAAGCTTTCCGAGATATCCTTTGATGTGGATTGCTATCAAGTGGCTGAGAACCAGAGCCCTGGCCAGTCTCTCGTCATCTGTTCCGTATCTGATGGAGTAGGCGATTACCGGCATAGTCACTGTAATTCCCTGATTTCCGCTTCCCGAGTTGCTCATTGCGGCAAGGGTGCAGCCAGCCATACGTGCGTCAGAAGCGGCTGCTGTCAAAGACATAGCATAGCAGAGGAAGTCTTCACCGAACACTTCGCGATTGTCATTGAGATTGATGGCATAGCCTACCTTCAAGCCATATTGGCCGGTAAGGCCTTCCTTGGCAAGCGCGAGATTCAAGGTGCGGGATTCAAGGATGAATTCAATATCTTCATAGGCCACCGTTGAAGCAAAGTCTACGATTTCCTTGACGGTCAGATGGTAATCGAGGGTTGCCTTCTGGTCCGGACATTCGGATCCGGCTGCTTTTCTGGCAGAGGACAATATGTTGCCGTCCAGGCTGGTCTCAACGATATTGTCGTGATCATTTTCAATGACAGCGGATGCACAATGTCCATCACAGTCAATATTGGCCTTGACATAAAGTTTCAGAGTAGTGTCCGCCAGACCTACTGTAACAGACTTGTCTTCCACAAGTTCTTTGGCACGGGCGATCGAGGATTCGTTCAGGTCGTTAAGGACTTCAAGGCCGTATTCCGATCTTCCGCATACAGCACCGAGTGCTGCAGCGATATGGAGTCCGACCATTCCGGTGCCGGGAATACCTACGCCCATACCGTTCTTCAGGATATTGCCACTGACCTCGATCCTGAGGCTGTAGCCCTTACCCATCCTCCAGGATGCTTCAGGCGCACATTTCTCTTCAATGATCTCCATTGCCTTTGCAACGGCAAGTGCCACGGCAATCGGTTCCGTACATCCGAGAGCCGGCTTGACTTCTTTGCGGATCAGTTCGATGATCTCTGCTTCTCTTGCGGTCATTTGTTGAAAAATTCTAAGGTTGTCTTTATTATATTGTCTATGTTCTTTTCGTCCTTGAGAGTTTCGATAGGGAAGCCAATGCTTACTGCTCTGTATCCTTTGCCCTCGTAGCAGACTGCTGCAGAAATATCTGTGTCGCTGTAGCGGATGAATGTGCTGCCGGTCTTCGATGAAACAGGGGAGAGGCCGTCCGGAGTTTCCACGCTGTAGCATTCATCATTCATCGTATTATGGAATCCGAAAGCCTTTCCTTTACGGCTGTCGAATCTGGTACTCTTGACAAATCTGACGGTTCCGAGCCTGCTGCCGTGGTTCCTTACCCACTTGTACCCGAGTACCTCGCGTGCAAATGTCCTGGAATCCGCTCTGAATGCGCTGTCTATCTGAACCGGGTAAACCTGATCCCAGATGTCAGTTGCAATGTATGCTCCGCTGGCTAAGATATTGCCACCTTCAGAAGCATATGCCCTGAGTGCATTCTGCATATCTGCATTGAAGACGGTATACCTGCATTCTTTGCTGTTTCCTGTCATCGTCGTAACCTGCTTTCCGCAGATAAGGTCTGTGGCCCAGGCAGCCTTTCTGAATATAGTGTCACTGACGAAAGCTTCATTGCTGCAGGAGAAGAATGCATATCCGGCTTTCATTATGGCTTTTCCGTGTATGGACGGATAATCGAATGTGTTTCCGGCTACAATCTTGCCGGCATAGTCATCGTATGATGCTCCGAAGCCGGGATTATCGTTGGATATATATTCAGAGTCACGTCTTAGCTGGTACATTTCTCCTATATATGCTATGTCCCTTACGTGAGGAACTCCGCTGTCCAGGTCGTTACGGAATCCTGCATACTCCGGTGTGTCAATGAATGCGGGACCGCTCACTCTGTCAAAATTGTTCACAATCAATACCTTCCTCTCTGATATGCCTTTTGAAGGCAGACCGATGCTGAGGGTTTCAGACGGGAATGCTTCGCCTCCTTTGTTGCACGCTGCTATGCGGAAACTGTATATCTTTCCAGGCTTGATGTCCACCTCCGTGTGATATTTTCCATCCTTGCCTCTTGCCGGATCGATCTTCCGTCCTGTGTCGAAGCCTCCGTTGTCGATTCTGGTGTAAAGAATGAAACCAGTAGCCTGTGCAGTCGGCTCGATAGGGTCGATTGTCTCCCTCCAGCTTATTACGGCCTTGCCCTTGCTGCTGAAATGCACTCCCATATCGCTGACCGGAAGTGGCTGCACTGTATATGGCGTTCCGTACCGGTTGCTCATATACTTGAGCATACCTTTGTATACGGCACGGCTTACGGTGAATCTGAATGCAGGGTCAAGTCCATATTTCATATCTGCAAAATTCTGATGGGAAAGAAGCTCCAGAAGCATTGCAGGGCAGGATGGGGTGCGGGATTCTCTGTAAGATCTGTCCCAGACGCACCTTCTGCTCCAATCTGGGTTGTATGAGGCCTGTATGTCATTTACAATCTGACTCTGTACCATATCTGCAAATTCTCTGCTGGTCATTCTGTTCTCACCTCCGGGAAGCTTTTCCGATCCTTCCGATCTGAGGGTGTATATGGCCAATGTACCTACTATGGAATCGTTTGGAGTAATGCCGGCATCAGAATGGAAGCCCAGGGAAAGATCTACAGGTATGCCTTTGCCAGGCTTTTTGGACGGATTCATATCCGATCCCCTGCTGATCCATTCCACCCAGTCTCCTCTTGACATATAATCATCCTTGTAGTCGCTCTGCTGCTCGTTCTGACTGAAAATATCCGAAGGCACACCGGCCCATTGCAGCCAGTAACGTGCTCCCTCTGCAGAACGTGGCATACCGGAAGTGACAGCTTCTTCGTCAGATCCCTTGCGTTTTCTTGCGATATTTCCCATTCCGCCCCCGAAGCGTACGGCGTCTGCTGTCACTATGCTGCGTTTTTCGTGACCATATCCTGCAGGAGTGACATTGGTAAGACTTACATATCCTTCCGACCCTTCGCCGAATTCAAATGTTCCGAGATATATCCAAGTACCGCCGCCAATCTTTTGATTGACAATGAATTCGCTCTGTCCCCCGAGATGACGGACGGTGTAATGAGCGCTTGTCGTACTTTCAGGGAGTGACTTATATGATATGTATACTGCGTATTCTCCTCTTTCAGGAATTTCAGGACGCCAGACAGCCTCTGCTTCTCCTTTGTTGCCTTCGAGTACGCAGGCTGCTTTTCGCACAGATCCAGTCGTGAATGGGTTCTCAAGACCTGTGTACACCGGCTTCAAAGCTGCGAATCCGGCTCCTGCATCAGTCCACTTTCCGCTTTCCTTGTAGGATGCCTTTCCGTAAGCCTCGTCTACTACGTCAAAATCCGCTATCACCTCGTTTCTCTGAACATCCCTTTCGCGCGGAAGCAGCACATACGCTCCCGCATTTTCCAGCATCGGTACAAGGTAAGGGAGCACGAAACTTTGAGTGAACATATCTTCCACAGTCTGGAACAGGCACGGGCGCTGCCATATCCATCGTTCCAAGCTTTCGTCGAAATATCTTCCGTGACTCTGCCATACGGCTATGTTCTTTCCGCTGAGTCCTTCAGGGTAAGCCTCCTGACCGATTTCAGTGACAAGCTGTTTTCTGCCCGATGGCTGCTTGACCGCATCTTTCAGTCCTGTCGGCTGTCCGTCAAATCCCAGTTCCGCTGTCACAAGCCTGTCTAAAGCTATGTTCTTGCTGTATACAGCTCCAAGGTCATAGTTCCTGTATTTTTCCGGAAAACGCTTTTTCAGCTCTTTTCTGAACCACTGCGGTTCTCCTTTCCTCCAGGGATAGTCTCCCAGAGATTCTGTGAAATAGAAGTCCAGGACTTTGCCTCGCTTCATTATGCTTTTCAGTCTGAGCTTGCCCTTCACGTCCCTGTTTTCCTTCAATACGACGTCAAGGGAATCGCAGACAGGCAGGAAATCCTTCATTATGGCGCTCTGACCGAATGAAGTGGTGCAGAGTATGAGTGTGAATATCGTGATTATGAATTTTTTCATAGGTCAGTCTTTTCTGAAAATAATGTAGAGGAAGATTACAAGTGCAGAGCATTCCATACCTAGGATGTCTGCATAAAAGTCCTCGATTTCGTAACTGCGGTATTCGGACAGGCCTTGAAGATGTTCTGTACCCATAGCCAGACCAACTCCTACTGCAAATACAGCGAGAAGTACCAGGATATGTTGCCATCTTCCCGGATATGTAGGCTTGAACGCTGTGTATGCAATTACCGGATAAGGCAGGAACATAAGGAAATGGCCGATCTTGTCAACGGGAATTCCCCATAAGGACCTGCTCAGAGATGGTATCTGCTCGGGTCTGGCAAGACACACCATCAGGACCGCTGCAAAATAGCAGCAGAGAACCAAAGCCCATATGTATCTCTTGTTCGATTTCATTAAAGTGCCTGCATATCATTCAGCTTCCTGTAGTAGCCGTCCATAGCTATCAGTTCTTCGTGCTTTCCTCTCTCAACTATCCTGCCCTCGTGCATTACACAGATCTCATCTGCATTCCTGATAGTGGACAGACGATGTGCTATGGCAATGGTGGTCCTTGAAGATGTAAGCCTGTCGAGGGCTTCCTGGACGATCTTTTCCGATTCTGTGTCAAGTGCAGATGTCGCTTCGTCGAGGATAAGTACAGGAGGATTCTTCAGGATGGCTCTTGCAATGCTTATCCTCTGTCTCTGACCTCCTGAAAGCTTGCTTCCGCGGTCACCGATATTGGTCTGGTAACCATCTTCCTTTTCCATAATGAAGTCGTGGGCATTAGCGATTTTTGCCGCCTCAATCACCTGCTCCATTGTGGCTCCTTCCACTCCGAAGGCAATATTGTTGAATATGGTGTCGTTGAAAAGTATCGCTTCCTGATTTACATTTCCGATCAGGCTTCTGAGATCCTTTACCCGGAAGTCCCTGATGTCTGTGCCGTCCAAAGTGATCTTTCCTTCACATACGTCGTAATATCTCGGAATGAGGTCCACCAATGTGGATTTGCCCGATCCTGACTGGCCTACAAGAGCCACAGTCTTTCCTTTAGGGATAGTTATGTCGATATTGTGAAGTATTTCCTTGCCTTTCTCGTAGCTGAATGAAACTCCCTCGAAGCGGATGCCTTCACTGAATCCCTGAAGATTCGCCGGTGAGGCCGGTTCCTTGATTTCGTTTTCAGCATTCATAATCGTATCCACTCTCTCCATAGATGCAAGTCCCTTGGGGATGTTGTAGCTGGCGCGGGAGAATTCCTTGAGAGGGGCCAGCACACTATAAAGGATCGTCATATAGAAGATGAAGGTAGGAGCGTCGATAGGAGCCTTGTCGCTGAGGATCAATGTGCCTCCGAACCAAAGTACGATCATAATCATTATGGATCCCAGCAGCTCGCTTACCGGATGTGCAGACGCCTGTCTTACAGCTACTTTCGCTGATGCAGTCCTGTATTCATTGGCAGTGGCGGTGAACCTCTGCTTCATCTTGTCTTCGGCGATGAAGGCCTTGATCACGCGGAGACCTCCGAGAGTCTCGTCGAGCTGGGCCATTGTCTCGCTCCATTTGCCTTGAGCCTCAAGCGACTGTCTTTTCAGTTTCTTGCCTATGGCACTCATACCCCAGGCCATTACAGGAACTACTGTTATGGTGAACAGGGTGAGTTCCCAGCTGAGATATATCAGGGCTGAAAAATAGCAGATTATGAGGATAGGATTCTTCAGAAGCATATCCAGAGAGCTGATGATGGACACTTCGATTTCAGTTACGTCACCGCTCATCCTTGCGATGATGTCGCCCTTCTTCTGCTTTGAGAAAAATCCCATAGGAAGACTGAGGAGCTTGTTGTAAACCATTGTCCTGATGTCTCTTACAATGCCGGTCCTGAGAGGTACCATTACAGCTGAAGATGCAAAATAGCAGCTGGTCTTGAGCAGAGTCATAAAACCGAAGACTACTCCCAGGATAAGGAGTGTGGTGGAACCGCCCCATTTGTCGATGAGCTGGCTGACATACCAGTAGAAATTGTTCATCAACGCCTCTTTTGTCGGCATTCCGTCCCAAGGAATGAATTCGTAGACATTGGTATCCATCTTGAACAGGATGTTCAGGATAGGGATCAGCAGGGCGAATGAGAAGATGTTGAAGACTGCTGACAAAAGGTTCAGTACCACTGAGCCAGCAAGATATTTCTTATACGGAGCGGCGAATCGCTTGAGAACTTTCCAGAATGCTTTCATTTTCAGTCGTTTTGTAATATTGCGCATTATATATCTATGCGCAAACTACAAATATAGCAATATTATTCCGGATTTACAGCATTTTCTCGATCCAGTGATATATGAGATATATTCTTTTCTGAAGAACTTCCATATTGAGCGTCGAGACTGTATCGCGAGGCTTGTTGTTGTTCAGGGTGATGCCGGATGTGAACATCACGGCTGGTATCCTGTTTTCTGCGAAGACATTCTGATCGGAGAGCCTGTAGAAGAGTTTCGTGAAGTTTTCGCTTCCGTAGTAGGTGAATCCCAGATCGAGTCCGATATCATATGAATCGTTGCATACCTTCAGCATATCGTTGTATGCTCGTTTGATGTTGGGATTGCCCAGCATTATGACATAGTCCTCACGATTTTTATTCAATGGGGCCAGACTGCTTCCGATCTGGTCTATATTGACCATAAAAGCTATCTTGTCCTTTGTGATTTTCTTTCCGCTTACGGGGTCCTTCAGCTCGCCGCCGGCTATCATATCCCAAAGTTTCCGGGAACCTGCCATATTCATTTCCTTGGCGTCAAAAGCTACGAATATGATGTTGCTTCCGAATGAGCGGCCGATCGAACGTGTCATTGCCAGCATATCAGCAACGGATGTCATTGCCACGACTCCGGATGCATTGGCGTCAGCTCCGGGATAGAATCTTCCTTCTACTGTGCCGAGATGATCGTAATGTGCTCCTACAATGACGTAGCTGTCAGGATGGGTCTTGGCCGATCCGGGGAGGAATCCCAGAATATTATGTCCTGTCGTGCCGTTTTCTGTGATAAGGGACTGCCCCCATCCTTCTCCCAGCTTAAGCAGTCCGGTGGCCTTGAACTTTTCTGAAATCCAGAATCCGGCTTCGACGCTTCCTCTGGTGCCGGTCGCTCTGCCCAGGCAGATAGAGTCAGTAAGAAATGCCACTTCGCGCTGTATCTTCTCAGGCGTCACAAGGTTACGTGCCGGCTTATGCATAGTCAGCCTTGTGTTCTGAGCTTGAGATGCAAGGCCTGACAGAAGCAATATGACTGACAATACTGCACCAATAATATATTTTTTTGAGTTTTTTGTCTGCATCCGCGCAATAAATGACTATATTTGTAAATTGCCTTTAAAGGGTATATCCCTTTCAGGCCGCCAAAAATAGGAAAAAACAATAACAACGGAAAATTTTTTGTCGATATGCATAAAGTGTTCAAGTGCCTTGCCGTAATTTTCATCCTTCTGCTTGCCGGAGGACCGGAGGCTTCGGCCCAATACGACAAGGACGTCTTCTTTATGCGTGGAAGACAGGCCCTTGCTGACGGCAAGTATTCACTTGCCATAGAGAATTTCAATGTGCTCGCCCGTCTGGATACGGCTGACTATTATACGTTTTTCTTCAGAGGAATCGCCAAATACAATCTTGGTGACCTCCGTGGTGCCAAAAGAGATTTCGACCGTTCGGTGAGCATAAATCCCGTCTTTACATCCGGATGGCATTACAGAGGAATCACGGAAAGCCGTTTCGGCAACTATGAACAGGCCTTGAAGGACCTTCAGCAGGCGATTGAACTGCGTCCCGGATATGAAGGACTGTATTTCAGCAGGGGTGTTACATATTTTCTTGCCCAACAGTTCGATAATGCGATAGGGGATTTCGACAGATATATCAGAAAGGAGCCTAAAGATCCGTCTGCATATCTTAACAGGGGAGCCAGCTGGCTTTTTCTTGGGGATACGCTGAAGGCGGTCCAGGATTACAACAAGGCGATCAAGCTGGACCGTTTCGATCCGGAAGGATATGTCCGCAGGGGACGTCTGTATGCCGCTCAGAAGAATTACGACCTGGCTATGAGTGATATGGACCGTGCCATAGAACTTGATACAGCCAATACCTTCGCCTATTTCAACAGAGCCATAATGCTTTATGAGCAGGAACGCTACAAGGAGGCGATGAATGATCTGAACAGGGTGCTGCAGGATGAACCCGGCAATGCCCTCACTCTATATAACCGAGGTCTGATCAGTGCCCAGCTCGGAGCTTACGAGGATGCCCTTGAAGATATGGACAGAGTGCTCAATATCAATCCGGACAATGTCCTGGCCATCTTCAACAGAGCTTCGATCTTCATCGAACTGGGACAATATCAGAATGCTCTCGAAGATTATGACAGAGCCATTGAGCTTTATCCGGACTTTGCCAAGGCATATATGAACAGATCTTATGTGAAGAACCTTCTCGGCAGGAACAAGGAGGCCAAGAAGGATTATGACATAGCTCAGAGGAAGGTGGCGGAATATCGGGCGAAGAATGTGACAGATGCCGGATCATTTGCCGATACGACCAAGAAATACAGTTCACTTATTTCGCTGGATGCGGAATTTGCAAAGAAAGATTTCAACGACGAACTTCTCCAGCACCGCGACATAGACATACGCCTGAGGTCATTGTATAAATTCGTGCTGACGGGAGAAAAGGACAATACCGTCTATGCCCTGAACCGTGGATATGAGAATCCTCTCATAACCCGTTTCGAGAACCAGCTTCCTGTCGGAGTGAAGGTGCTCAATGTGCCGGAGCAGCTCTCTGCAAAGGAACTAGCTTCAGTGGAAGCTGTGGCTTGGGATGGAGAGCCTGATGCGGAAAAGCTTTTCCTGAGGGCATTGTATGACTATGACGGCAAGCAGTTCAATTCATCGCTGAACTATTACGGCGAGGCTATTGAAAAGGCCGAGGACGAAGCTGCCGGTTACAATGCATTGTACTCGGCATTCTATCATCTGAACCGTGGTGTGCTCAGGGCGGAAATGATTGATTTCATTTCATCGATAGAGAGCAATGTCCAGGTTCTTTCAATGGATGATTCCGGCAATACGAGGGCTCGTGTAAAAGATCAGGTGATCCGTCAGTATGACTACACCGATGCCATAGAGGATATGAAGAAGGCAGCCCGGATGGTTCCGGATCTGCCGTATGTCTACTATAATCTCGGTAACCTTTATTGCTTGTCTTCGGAACATATTAGTTCAATAGAAAATTATACTAAAGCCATAGATCTGTATCCATATATGGGAGATGCATATTTCAATAGAGGATTGGTTCTTATCTATCTGAAAGACAAAGAGAAAGGATGTATTGACCTTTCACGTGCCGGTGAATTGGGAGTGCAGGATGCATATGGCGTGATCAAAAAATATTGTGAGGAGGAAAATGAATAGGAAAGCTTTGATTTTTGATATGGGAGGCGTGCTTGTGGATCTGGATATCGAGGATTGCAAGAGGGCCTTCAAGGATTATCTAGGGTATGACAGGATAGATGAGATCATCGATCCCTGTCATCAGAAAGGTATTTATGGGGATCTGGAAGAGGGAAAGCTTACTGCAGAGGAGTTCAGGCAGATAGTCCTGTCTGAGTCTCGTCCAGGGTCTCCTGTAGAAGATGTAGACAGGGCGATGTGGCATATATTGACCGGAATCGAGCCTTATAAGATTTCGCTTCTGAAGAGATTGGCTGAGAATTATGACCTTTATATGCTCAGCAACAATAATGCGATCTGTCTCCCGCGTTCCAGACAGCTTTTTGCAGAGGCGGGAGCTAGCCTCGAGGAACTCTTCCGGAAGTGTTATTTTTCATTTGAAATGAAAGCCCTGAAACCTTCTGAGGAATTCTATAAGGCTGTGATGGAGGATATAGGAGGCTCTGCGGAAGATATGCTTTTCATCGATGATTCGCAGAAAAATGTGGACGGATCGATCAGGGCCGGACTTCCTGCGGTGTATTACGAGCCGGGGACAGATCTGGAGGCACTGTTGGATAAAGTGTTGGAGGGCTGGAACTGATGGTGAAATTTATGAGCCTTTCGAGCGGAAGCTGCGGCAACTGCTATTATCTTGGAACAGAAAACAGTGGAATACTTATAGATGCCGGCGTAAGTATCCGTCGCCTGAAGAAGGCGCTTCAGGAATATAATCTGACGACAGATTCCTTTTCGGCTGTGCTGGTAACGCACGACCATCTGGATCATATACGTCATCTGGGATCTTTCTGCAAACGTCTGAGCAAGCCTGTATACACGGCCGGAGCCATACATAATGCACTTGCCCGTCATACATTCACTGCACCGACCATTGGCCCTTGCCGGAGAATGCTTGAAGAAGGGGAGTGGAATGAAGTGGCCGGATTCAAGGTGCGTTATTTCGTAGTGCCGCACGATGCGACACAGACAGTGGGTTATGTTATAATGGCAGATGACCGTATGTTCGTGATAATGACCGATATAGGACGTATGACCGATGAGGCTGTCGAATTTGCCCGTCAGGCGGATACAGTCGTGGTGGAGTCGAATTATGATATGGATATGCTGATGAGCGGTCCGTACACATATGAGCTTAAGATGCGCATTGTCCAGGGATGCGGACATCTCAGCAATGACGAATGCGCCAGTGCCATAAAGAGGTTCTGGCACCCTGCCTTGAAGAATATATTTCTCTGCCACCTGAGCGAGAATAACAATACCCACGACCTTGCATACAGGAGTGCGGCTGCCGCTCTCAGCGAGATAGGAGTGGAAAAAGGAACCGTATCTCTGCGATGCCTGCCGAGACAATATCCTTCGCAAATGTTTGAATTATAACAATATATGAAACCGAACCATAACCGGAGCCTTTCTCCGGAACTTAAGGAGAAACTTTCGAAGATCCGACACCTGGCCCTCGATATGGATGGGACAATCTATATGGGTACCACCCTTTTCCCGTTTACCATCGATTTCCTGAATGAGATGAAGGCCAACGGAATCGGATACTCGTTCCTTACCAACAATCCGTCAAAGTCAGTTGCCGACTATCTTAAGAAGCTTGAAGGACTTGGCATCGAGGCTGACGAGGACAATATGTACACGACTTCATTGGCCGCAATCGATTATATCAAGGCGCATTATCCTTCGGCAAAGCGTCTTTTCCTGCTGGGAACCCCGAGTATGATCTCCCAGTTCGAGAAAGCCGGTTTCGAGAGCTGTTCCGATGACGCGGACGATGTTCCTGACGTGCTCGTGGCGGCATTCGATATGACATTGGAATATTCAAGGCTCTGTCGCGCTTCGTGGTGGGCGTCGCAGGGAATTCCTTATATCGCGACCAATCCGGACCGTGTATGCCCTACAGACCAGAGAACCGTACTTGTGGACTGCGGATCCATCTGTAAATGCATCGAGCACGCTACGGGACGCAAACCTGACATAACCCTTGGAAAGCCGGATCCGAATATGCTTGCGGGCATATTGGAACGTCACGGATTGAAGCCGGATGAAATAGCGATGGTAGGCGACAGAATATATACAGATACAGCTATGGCTCATAATGCCGGTGCTTTCGGTGTACTTGTGCTTTCCGGAGAAACTACTCTGGAGACAGCAGAGGCTGTGGATGAGGATGCCCGTACCAATCCGGATCCTGAATTCTTCCCGCCTGATCTCATCTGTCGTGATATCAAGGAACTTGGTGAGCTGATTCTTGCATCAGGAAACAAACTTACACACTAACATAATTATGAAAAAGAACAGATTTATTGCTTTGACGGCGGCCATTGTCGCTCTGACTGCCTGCTCCACTACTCCAAAGGTAGCTCCTGCGATTCCTCAGGACAAGGATATCGAGGCAAAGGTAGAGAAACTGCTCAAGGGAATGACCCTGGAGGAAAAGATCGGACAGATGACCCAGATCACTTCTACTGCCATTGCAAACGGCCTTGAAATCACTCCTGCTGGTGATTCGATCATCAGGACTTACAAGGTGGGTTCTATCCTTAATACTCCTGGCGGAATTGCCCAGACTCCGGAAGGATATGACAAGTTCGTTCAGGAAATCAACCGCATCACTCTCGAGGCGACCGGTACACCTACTCTTTATGGTCTCGACCATATTCACGGTACCTCTTATGTACTTGGAGGAACTCTCTTCCCGCAGGAAATCAATCTTGCAGCTTCCTTCAACCGCACTCACGCCTACAATATGGGTATGGTGACAGCATACGAAAGCCGTGCTGCCAATGTTCCTTGGACATTTTCTCCTACAATGGACCTTGGAAGAAATCCGGAGTGGTCACGTATGTGGGAAAGCTTCGGTGAGGATGCATATGTGAATGCACAGATGGCAGTGGCAGAGGTGAGAGGTATGCAGGGTGAAGATCCTAATCACGTAGGTCCTTATCACATCGCAGCTTGCGCCAAGCATTTTATGGGATATGGCGTTCCTGTCACAGGTCAGGACCGTACTCCGGCTTCAATCGCTGCATCTGAGCTCAGAGAAAAGCATTTCGAGCCTTTCAAGGAGGCAATGCAGGCTGGTGCTCTCAGCATTATGGTGAACTCTGCCAGCAATAACGGTATGCCATTCCACTGCAATACAGAGCTTCTCACTCAGTGGGTGAAGGAGGATCTGAACTGGGACGGTATGATCGTTACCGACTGGGCTGATATCAATAACCTTTATACACGTGAGCGCGTGGCTTCCTCTAAGAAAGAGGCTGTGAAGCTTGCCATCAATGCCGGTATCGATATGGCGATGGTTCCTTATGAGTGCCAGTTCGCTATCGACCTCAAGGAACTTGTTGAGGAGGGTGAAGTTTCAATGGAACGTATCGACGATGCTGCTCGCAGAGTCCTTCGTCTGAAATATCGTCTCGGTCTCTTTGATAAGCCGGACACAATGCTTGAGGATTATCCTGAATTCGGTGGCGAAGCTCACGCCAAGCTTGCTTATGAGGCTGCCCTCGAGTCTGAGGTTCTCCTCAAGAATAACGGTATTCTTCCGCTCCAGAAGAATCTCCGTATCCTCGTTACAGGTCCTAACGCCAATTCAATGAGAACACTCAACGGCGGATGGTCTTACACCTGGCAGGGCGAGGGCGCGTCTATTCCTCAGTTCACCCAGCAGTACAATACCATCTATGAAGCCCTCGACGCTAAGTTCGACAATGTCACTTATGTACCAGGCGTAGAGTATGACCTTATGAGCGGAAACTGGAAGTTTGACGAGGCTACAAGCGTCAAAGAGGCTGTAGCTGCAGCACGCAAGTCTGATGTGATCATTGCCTGCATCGGTGAGAATACATATTGCGAGACACCTGGTAATGACGAGGATCTTGATCTTTCAGACAACCAGATCGCACTTGTGAAGGCTCTTGCAGCTACCGGCAGACCGATTGTCCTTGTGCTTAATGAGGGACGTCCAAGAATCATCCGTGAGATCGAGCCTCTTGCAACAGCTATCGTGGACATCCTTCTTCCTGGTAACTACGGTGCTGATGCACTTGCTACTCTTCTCGCAGGTGAGGCTAATTTCAGCGCAAAGCTTCCATTCACATATCCTAAGTACACAAACAAGTTCGCTGTTTACGATTACAAGCCAGCTGAAAACCAGGGTACAATGGAAGGTGTGTATAACTACAATGCTGTTATGGACGTTCAGTGGCCATTCGGACACGGTCTAAGCTACACCAAGTTCGCTTACTCGAATATGACAGTGTCTCATAAGGAGTTCAAGGCTGATGATGTCATCAAGGTTACAGTAGATGTTACCAATGTAGGTGAAGTGGCAGGAAAGGAGAGCGTTCTTCTCTTCTCAAGCGATATCTATGCAAGCTCTACTCCAGATGTACGTCGTCTTCGTGCATTCGACAAGATCGAGCTCGCACCAGGTGAGACCAAGACAGTGGAACTCGAAGTTACTGCAAAGGATCTTGCATTTGTGAACTATTATGGAAAATGGACTCTCGAGAAGGGTGAATTCGCTCTCTCTGTTGGAGACCAGAACCAGACTCTCAACTGCCTTGAGACTATTGTCTGGGATGAACCGAATATCGACTAAGCATACGGTGCCTTACAAGCTCTGCATCTGATGATATAGATTACGGATGTAGATGCTGATATTGGTATCGTGGGTGTTTAATCCAAGTTTTTTGCGGACGTCACTGCCTATATGGTAGTGACGTTTTGCATTTGTGAATGTGGTGACCATCTTTCCGTTCATTCCGATGGCGTATAGACAGCAATGGTCGATCTCCCTGTCTGTCAGTCCCTTTTCCTTGAGATGATGGATGAATTCAGATGATGACTGATTGAATATAAGTCGATTCTGTCTGACGAATTCTGCTCTGTCACTGATAATTGTCTTCAGAGTTTCCGATGCCTTGCTCTCGAATATGCTGTCGCTGAAGGCATCGCTCATAACGAACTGGTCTATTATCCGGAGCCTTTCGGATATGATTTTCCGTCCTTCACGGTTTTTCTGTTCAAGTGCAGCCAGCTCCTCCCGTTCCAGCATCAGTTCGTCGAGCTGGTTCTGGAGATTCTCTCTTTGAAGACTCTCGATCTTCAATTGCTTACGTATTGTGATGATGAGCAGGGAGGCGACTGCCAAGGCCATAAAAAAACTTATTGCGGCCAAGGAAAGAATTATTCTACGACTTTTTTCTTTCTCGATCGTATCCTGATGTATCCGTCTTTCTTCTACAAACCTTGTGTCCTGGGAAAGGATATCTGCACCTATTCCCGAGTGTATACTTATGTATTCTTTAAATGCCTTGGCGGCTTCGGGCCAATCTTCCTTCATTTCGCAAGCTTTCGCCAGATAGTAGAAGTAAACTCCACTTTCGGAATTGTATTTTCTGTGCATTTGCAGAGCTTCTAGAGCTGAATCTGCATTCCTGTTACTTAGAGCTATGCGAGCTATCATAATCCAGTCTATAATCTTCTTGTCTTTTATAGCCGACCTATAAACTTCTGTCATCCTGCTTTTTTCGTCACTGCCGGTCATTTCCAGATAAACGATTTTTACCTGATAATATTTATTTACAGTACTTTCCGGTAAATCTTTCAGATCTTCTTCCAGAGACTTTAAGATTAAATGAGTGTCTTGGATAAGTTGGCATTTGAGAAGACAGTCAGCTTCTCTCAGTTTATTCAGACAATATCTGTTCTTGTTATTCAGGAATCTGTATGTGTCAGCTGCCTTATTGTAATTCAGCGCGGCAGATTTGTATTCGATGGAGTTATGATATATTCTTGCTTTTGCCGAGTATATCAAGCCATCTAATTCAGTAATTTCATCGGGCAGACTCTTTTCTGCACTATGCAGATACTCCATTGACTTACTGAAATTTCCGATGTTTTCCTGAATTCTTCCAGCATAATAGTATGCCTCAGCCTTTTCTTTACTTGCCCCTTTCTTGCTGTAGTAAAGGAAGGCTGGGGCAATAAGACTGTCAGAAGTGGCGTCAATATAGTTCTTGTCGAGTATCTTGCTATATACAAGGCAGTACTTCGCGAATCCTTCCTTGCTTTTTATGACGTTCTTTTCAATGGATTTAATTGCAAAGTAGGCTGTGTCTGGCTCAGTGTCTGCAAGAATGCTGATTTGTTCAAGTTGATCTGTTATTGAGGCCTCTTTTCTCGTGCAGGATGAGCATAACAGCACGAATGGTAGGAAAATGGCCGTAAATAACGCCGGCATCTTCATATTTATGTCTCTAAAAGTATAACGCAAGGCTTGTACGGCTTGCTCATCAAGTGGTCGAATACTTTTGTGGAACCGTACTGACCTTGCGTATTTAATTATTCAATGATTACTGCTGCCTGTCCTTGATGGGTGTCTGACCATAAATATATATAGTAGATTCCATTAGTATCCGGCAATTGTAATGTTATGTTATGTGTTATGTTGCTGTTGAATTTAACATAATCTATTGTATACCCGTTCTGATCTACCAGATGGAATTCAGCATTTCCGATACCCTCACAATAAAAATCTATTTTTCCGTTTTCAGGAATATATGTGTAGATGCATCTGGTAATACTCCTGTCGATATCGTGCATATTAGTTGGAGTCATTACGTAGTCATCTGTTCCCGGTAGGATGAGGGGTGGAAAATCTGGTTCTGCATAAGCTTTCAATGTCATCGCCAGCAGCATTGCTGCAAAGATAAAAAATCGTTTCATAATGATAATTGTTTTGAGTTAATAATTAATTAGGTATGTCTATCAAAGTTATGATAAAGAGGATATGATGTCAAGGATAAAAGTTTGACATTTTATCTTTTTCTATTGTGTAATTTCTTGATATTCAATGTGGTTTATTAGTACGAAATCTTAAAGTTTGCAACTGCGCCATTAGGAGTCTGATTGCTTGAAATATCCGTGTTTTTTATTGTTTTCTGAGATAATCTCCGTATATTTGCATAACAAGGTTTTGTAAAAAAGACATACAATATATCTTCCTGTCCTCACCACCGGAAATTCGACACTTTTATTGATGAGCAGGAAAAACGGGAAGGCGCGTGCCAGGCACGGGCTTGTTTCTGTTTGCTCATAAGTGGTCGAATACTTCAGGTGGTACAGTTGCAGGTCTGTGCCTTTTGTTGTAAATTTGCGTGATTCTCTAATTCATTCATTTATGAAAGTACAGATTGTAAACAAATCGGCATATCCTACACCTGCCTATGCTACGGAAAAGTCTGCAGGAATGGATCTCAAGGCTAATATCACTGAACCGTTGACATTGAATCCACTGGAAAGAGCTATGATCCCTACGGGCCTTTTTATTGCTCTTCCGGACGGTACTGAAGCGCAGGTCAGGCCTCGCAGCGGTCTTGCTGCCAAGTTCGGCATATCGGTTCTTAATTCCCCAGGAACAATTGATGCGGATTATCGCGGAGAAATCAAGGTCATTCTTGTGAATCTGTCCAACGAGCCTTTTGTCGTCAATCCAGGTGAAAGAATTGCTCAGATGGTGGTTGCAAGATACGAAAAGGTAGAGTGGAATGAGGTCGAGGTCCTTGATCAGACCGAGAGGGGAGAAGGAGGATTTGGAAGTACAGGAAGATAATTATGGAAATAATAGGTATATACAGGAAATTCAAGGAATGCTCAGGCGTTTCCACTGACACCCGTTCCCTTAAGGGTGGTGAAATGTTCTTTGCATTGAAGGGAGATAATTTTGATGGCAATGAATATGCCTTGAAGGCACTCGAGGCCGGAGCAGCTTATGCTGTAGTCAATAAAGACTCTGTTGCCGGAGCTGTGGAAGACCAGCGTCTTGTGAAGGTGGATGACACTCTGAAGACACTTCAGGAGCTTGCCAGATGGCATCGCTCTATGACCATTGTTAACGGTAAGCCATTGACGGTGATCGCTTTGACAGGAACCAACGGTAAGACCACCACTAAGGAACTTATCCGTGA